>CAJYKY010000537.1 GCA_913775005.1 uncultured Achromobacter sp. | reverse complement strand
CAGCGCCGCTAGCCCCAGCGCGGCCAAGGTCACGTGGGCGGCGCGCGCCAGCGCAAGGCCCGCCGCCACCGCCAAAGCCTGCCCGCGGCCGCGCAGCAGACCGGTTTCCAGCAGCAGGATCATGTCGGGCCCGGGCACCACGTAAACGATCAGCAAAGCCCCAAAAAACACCGCCAAATTGCCCATATCGCCCATTTCCCGCCGCTCCGTTTTCAAATGCTGTGCAAGGCGACATTCTAGGAAAAGGCGGCTGGCATGTGCTTGCGATTCATGCCAAGCGGATTAAGATTATTGGCACAACCCGCCACGAATAACCATCAACATTTAATTCCACGCCAAAACACGAACTAGACGCCTATGACCGGCGCATTCTGGAGGCCTTGCAGAAGAACGGCCGGCTGACCAATGTGGAGCTTGCCGAACAGATTGGCCTGTCGCCATCGCCGTGCCTGCGGCGCGTGCGCATGCTGGAAGACGCGGGCGTGATCCAGGGGTACGAAGCGCGCCTCGCGCCGGACGAAGTGGGCTTGGGCCTGACGGTGTTCGTGGGCGTCAAGGTGGAACGGCACCACGAGCGCGATGCCGAGCAGTTCCGCAAGGAAGTCAGCGCGCTGCCGGAAGTCATCGCTGCGCATCTGGTGTCCGGCGAATCCGACTTCCTGCTGCAAGTGGTGGTGCCGGACCTGCGCGGCTACGAACGCTTTCTACTTGGCACGCTGCTGAAGCTGACCGGAGTGAAAGACATCCGCAGCAACTTCGCCATTCAGACCGTCAAGCCGCAAAGCCCGTTGCCGCTGGATCATCTGGGCAAATAATCAGCGCGTGGGGTCCTGGGGCATGGCCGCCGCGGCCCGATCCACCACCGCGCTGCGGCGTTCGAATCGCGCCTGCGACATCGCCAGATAGCGCTCGACAATCGCGGGTTCGGACGTGGTGGGCGTGCCGCCCGGGAACGGTGGCTTGGGGTCATATTCGATTTGCAGCTGGATCAGCTTGGCCACGTCTTCGCCGCACAGCGCCGCCACCACTTTCAGACCCATGTCGATGCCCGACGTCACCCCGCCCGCCGTGTAGACGTTGCCATCCACACACAGCCGCTCGTCGCTAGGTGTGGCGCCAAAGCGCGACAACAGTTCACGCGCGCGCCAATGGCTGGACGCCCGTTTGCCGTGCAGCAGGCCCGCCGCGCCGAGCAGCAACGAGCCCGTGCAGATCCCGAACAGATATTGCGCCGCCAGCCCCTGCTGCCGCGTGAACGCCACCCATTCGGCGTCAACGATGGCATCATCCGTGCCCGGGCCGCCCGGCACGACCAGCAGGTCGCAAGGTTTTGCTGACGCCAGCGTCTGCGTGGGCAGGAATTGCAGCCCGCGATCGCAACGCACCGGGTCGCGGGTTTTTGAGACAAAATCCACCGTAAAACCCGGCGCATTCGCCAGGACCTCGTAAGGGCCGGTCATATCCAGCTGGGTCAGCCCTTCGAACAAGAGAATATTCACATGCATGACGATGCTCCCTTAAGTACGCCAACGCCCAGCATAGGCGGACGCGCCGCAAGCGGTGCGCCAAAATTCGCGCCGATTGCGCCAGAACGGCGGCCGCAGCGCGTGGTGTTCGTGCTGTACGACGGCTTTCAGCCCTTGGACCTGGCGGGTCCCTGGCAGGCGTTCAGCGCCGCCAATGAAGAATCCGGGCAGGCGCTCTACCAGTTGCGCACCATTGCTGCCACGCCCGTGGTCACCACCTGGGAGCAAGGGCTGCGCATGCAGGTCGACAACACGTTTGAAAACGACGACGACGCGCCCATCGACATGGTGATGGTGCCGGGCGGGCCGGGCGTGGATCGCGCCAGCGCGCACGGCGAAACCCGCGCCTGGCTGCGCCGGCGCGACGCGGACACGCCGCGCACGTGCAGCGTCTGCACGGGCGCCTTCCTGCTGGCCGCCTGCGACTTGCTCAATGGCCGCGCCGTCACCACGCACTGGCGCTCTGCCGACCGGTTGCGCCAACACTACCCCGCGCTACGCGTGCAGGACGACCGCATCTTCATCGAAAGCGGCAAGTATTGGACGTCAGCCGGCGTCACCGCCGGCATTGATCTGGCGCTGGCGCTGATCGAGCGCGATGCGGGGCCGGCGCTGTCGCACCAGGTGGCGCGCCGGCTGGTTGTGTTCATGCGCCGCGATGGTGACCAGCGCCAATACAGCCAAAGCCTGCGCATGCAGGACCGCATGGCTGCGCCGTTCCGGGACCTGGTGGAAAAGATTGAAGCGCGCCTGTCGGCCCGCTGGTCGGTGGACGACATGGCCGACGCCTGCCATATGTCGCGCCGCACCTTCCAGCGCAAATTCGCGGCGCAATTCGGCGTGGCGCCCACGGAAGTCCTGCGGCGGCTGCGCGAGGAACGCGCGAACGGCCGCTCTGCCCCCGAACGCGCCGGCCGCCAAGCGCCACGGCCTAAGACCTAAGACCTAAGACCGGAATCCATGCCTGTTACCGCCAGCCCCTGCCCCCGTTGCGGCCACCCTCAAGCCACGCGTACGCAAGGCCTCTCGCTGATCGCCGAATGCACGCAGTGCGGCTGGATG
>CAJYKY010000536.1 GCA_913775005.1 uncultured Achromobacter sp. | reverse complement strand
GGCTGGTGCTGTTCCTGCTGCTGCCGTTCCTGCTGGTCCTGAAGATCAGCTTTGCCGAAGTGAAGTTCGGCATTCCGCCGTATACGTCGCTGGCGGAATTTCAGGACGAAGCCGTCCAGTTCAGCCTGCATCTGCGCGGCTACATCCTGCTGTTCACCGACAGCCTGTATTTCAAGACCTACTTAAGCTCGGTGAAGATCGCCGGCATCACCACGCTGATCTGCGTGCTGATCGGCTACCCCATCGCGTATTACATCGCGCGGTCGTCGCCGCGCGTGCGCAACCTGCTGCTGCTGGGCGTGATCCTGCCATTCTGGACATCGCTGCTGCTGCGCGTGTATGCGTGGGTGGGCATCCTGCGTAACGATGGCCTGCTGAACAATCTGCTGCAAAGTCTGGGCATCATTTCCAGCCCGCTTGAGATCTACCGTACGGATGTGGCGGTATATATCGGCATGGTCTACGCGTATCTGCCGTTTTTCATCCTGCCGCTGTATGCCACGCTGGTGAAGATGGACTTGCGCCTGCTTGAAGCCGCTTATGACCTGGGCGCCAAGCCTTGGCAGGCGTTCTGGCAGATCACCGTGCCGCTGTCGCGCCAGGGTGTCATCGCGGGCGCCATGCTGGTGTTTATTCCGGCCGTGGGTGAATACGTGATTCCCGAAATGCTGGGCGGCGCCAATACGCTGATGATGGGCCGCGTGATGTGGAATGAATTCTTCAATAATGCCGACTGGCCCATGGCCTCGGCCGTGACGTGCGTGATGGTGTTGCTGCTGCTCGTGCCGCTGGTCTACTTCCAGTACAACCAGGTCAAGCAGCAGGAAATGGCCAGCGGAGGCCGCAAATGAAGGGTCCAAACAAGACCTTGCGCGCCGTGGTGCTGGGGCTGGGGTACTTCTTTCTCTATGTGCCCATCCTGAGCTTGATGGTGTTCTCGTTCAACGAGTCGCCCACCGTGACGTCGTGGGCGGGCTTCTCGTTCCGCTGGTCTGAATCGCTGTTCAACGACGACGCGCTGTTGCGCGCGGCCTGGCTGTCGTTCCGCATTGCGGCGATGACGGCCACGGCCGCCGTCATCATCGGCACGTGGGCGGGATATGTGCTGGGGCGCATGGGGCGGTTTCGCGGGTTCGCGTTGTACGTCGGCATGCTGAGCGCGCCGCTGGTTATTCCTGAAGTGGTGCTGGGCATCTCGCTGTTGCTGATGTTCGTGGAACTGCGCGGCAGCCTGGGCTGGCCCGCTGAAAACGGCGTGTTCACGATCTGGGTCGGGCACGTGACGCTGTGCATGGCGTTTGTGGCCGTCGTCATCCAGACCCGCATCCGCGACCTGGACCGCTCGCTGGAAGAAGCCGCGCTGGATCTGGGCGCCACGCCGATCACTGTGTTCTTCAAGATCACGCTGCCGCTGATCGCGCCGGCGCTGGCGTCGGCCTGGCTGCTATCGTTCACGTTGTCGCTGGACGACGTCGTGCTGGCGTCGTTCCTGTCTGGCCCCAGTTCCAGCACGCTGCCGATGGAAGTGTTCTCGCGCGTGCGCCTGGGGCTGAAACCCGAGATCAACGCCTTGGCCACCTTGTTCATCCTGGCGGTGGGCACGTGCGTGATCCTGGCCAACCGCCTGCAATGGCGCAAGGAGTCCGAATCCAAATGAAGCAAACCACTCTGTATGGCCTGACCAAGTGCAGCACCTGCGTGAAGGCGCGCGATTGGTTATCCGAACATGGCGTTGATCACGCCTTCGTGGACTACCGCGATCACCCGGTGCCTGCTGCGACGTTGAAAGCGTGGTCGGACAAGGTGGGCGGCTGGGAAAAGCTGGTCAACCGCGCGTCGATGACGTGGCGCAACCTGCCCGAAGACCGCAAGACGGCCCACACGGACGCGCAATGGAGCGCGCTGATTTCGGAATTTCCGGCGCTGGTGCGCCGCCCGGTCACCGTCACGCCCGATGGCGAGGTCACGGTGGGCTTTAGCGAAAAGCGCTACGGCGAACGCTTCGCCTGAGCGTCTTGCGCGTTCCGATGGCGTCTTCCATCCCGGCATCGCGCAGCGCCGGCCAGGCGTTGCCCGATGCTTTTTTTGACCGCGACGCCTGCACGCTGGCGCGCGATCTGCTGGGCAAGGTCATCCGCCATCGGGTGGGTGAGCTTTGGCTGGCGGCACGCATCATCGAAACGGAAGCGTATTACCTGGAAGAAAAAGGCAGTCATGCCTCGCTGGGTTATACGCACAAGCGCCGCGCCTTGTTCATGGATGGCGGCGTCATCTACATGTATTACGCGCGCGGCGGCGACTCGCTGAATTTCAGCGCCGCCGGGCCGGGCAACGCCGTGCTGATCAAGTCTGGCTATCCGTGGACTGACGCCTTGTCTGGCCCTGACGCCTTGGCGCACATGCAGCAGTTGAATCCCGATGCGCAAGGGCTGCCGCGCTTGCCCTCGCGCTTGTGCGCGGGCCAGACGCTGCTGTGCCGTTCGCTGGGCTTGAGAGTGCCGGAGTGGGACGCGCGCCGGTTCGATCCCAATGCGCTATATGTCGAGGACGTGGGGCAGTCTCCGGCCGCCTTGATCTGCACCACGCGGCTGGGCATCCCGCCCGGGCGCGACGAACATCTGCATTACCGCTACGTGGATCCCACCTACGCCTCGGCCTGCACACGCAACCCCTTGCGGCGCGGCCAGCGTGCGGGGCATGACTACGTGTGGGTGGATCGCGACGGGCGCGTGCTGCCGGATGCGCCAGAGGAATTTGCGTAGTCGGGGCGCTGCGGCTCAGCCTTGAGCCTGCACCGAGATGCGCCGTTGCAGCGACTGACGCATCAGATGATATTTGCGCAGGATGCGACGCCGGTTCAGCCGTTTGCTCCATGCGTACAACGGCACCAGCGGCATCACGCCAAATCCGTCGACCAGGTACATGCCCAGCTTGCCGTCGGCGTTGCGCCCGCAGGCAATATTGCTGGCAGAGATGTCGTGCAACACCACGTGCGCGTCGGCAAGATCCTTGAAGAATTCGTCCAGCTGTTCAAAAAAGCGCGCATCGACCTTGCCCTGCCGGGCCAGGTCCGCGACGGTGGGGGCGATGTTGCCGTCCGCATCGGTGATCTTTTCGACCATCAGGCCCAGGCCCAGCGACGTTTGCGCGAGGCCGACGATGCGTGCCATCGGCACTTGCCACACGCCTGACGGGCGCGTGGTGGTGGTGACGTATTCGGACAATTCGTTCAGGTAGACGCGATACGCGCTTTCGCGTTGGTACTGCTTGTACCAGCGCTTGAGCGGCCGCGATTCCAGATAGACGGCGCGCGCGCGCATGTCCATGACCTTGACCAGCAGCGAAGGCGCATGGGGATGCTGAAAAATATGGCGGTCGCCGCCGATGGCGAGTGGGACCTCGGCGTCCAGATCCAGTGGGCCAAAGACGGACTGGAACGACACCGATGGCTGACAAGAAGGGAGGTCAGCAGGATTCAAGGCGTAGGGTGATCAGTTCTGAGTACGGCGAGTGTAATCCTCTTGGGCGGGCAGGGTGGCCAGATGGGTGCCCAATTTCATGTCGCTTGGTTACAACGGTGCCCGGATGCGCCCTACAATTTCCGCTTTGGAGAGGCCTGATTTGAACGAAATTCTGCTTTGGGTGGCGGCCGGTGGCGCCGTGGCGGCGTGTGTGGCAGCGTGTGTGGCGGCGTTGGTCGTCTGCTTGCGGCGGCCCGCCAGGGATGACCGTCTGGACGCGCTGATGGATGCGCTGGAACGGACCGAGCGCGCCTTGCGTACCGATATCGCCGATAGCCAGCGCGGCCTGCGCAGCGAAATCGCCGAGTCCACGCGGGCAGCGCGGGCGGAGTCGGCTGAATCCCTGGCGCGATTCGCCACAGGCTTTGGCGAGCAGCTGCAAGGCCTTATCCAGATCAACGAACGCCGGCTCATGGAAGTGCGCAGCACGGTGGATCAGCGCTTGCAAGCGCTGCAAGCGGACAACAGCGCCAAGCTCGATGAAATGCGCCGCACGGTCGACGAAAAACTGCACGCCACGCTGGAACAGCGCCTGGGCGAATCGTTCAAGCTCGTGTCTGACCGGCTGGAAGCGGTGCATAAGGGCCTGGGCGAGATGCAGGCGCTGGCCGCTGGCGTGGGCGACTTGAAGCGCGTGCTGACGAACGTGAAGTCGCGCGGCACCTGGGGCGAGGTGCAGCTGGCGCGGCTCATTGAAGACAACATGACGCCCGACCAGTACGCCAGCAACATCAAGCCCGTGCCGGGCAGCGATGCCGTGGTGGAATTTGCCATCCGGCTGCCGGGGCGCGGCGACGGCGGCGCCCCCGTCTGGTTGCCGATCGACGCCAAGTTTCCCAAGGAAGAGTACGAACGGCTCATGGACGCGCAAGACGCGGCCGACGTCGAAGGCGTGAAGGCGGCAGGGCTGGCGTTGGGACGCGCGGTGGAAGTGCAGGCGCGGCTGATCGCCAGCAAATACGTGGCGCCTCCGCACACCACGGATTTCGCCATCATGTTCCTGCCCACCGAAAGCCTGTACGCCGAGGTATTGCGGCGCCCGGGGCTGCTGGACAAGCTGCACGATCTGCGCATCAACGTGGCCGGCCCCAGCAACCTG
>CAJYKY010000535.1 GCA_913775005.1 uncultured Achromobacter sp. | reverse complement strand
TGGTCACCTGCATGGAAATGCTGGAACACGTGCCCGATCCGGCTTCCATCGTGCGCGCGTGTTCGGCGCTGGTGAAGCCGGGCGGCTGGGTGTTCTTTTCAACCCTGAACCGCAACGCCAAGGCCTTTCTGTTCGCCATCGTGGGCGCCGAATACGTACTCCGGCTGCTGCCGCGCGGCACCCACAGCTATGACCAGTTCATCAAGCCCAGCGAACTGTCTGCTGCGGCGCGCGCTGCGAGCCTGGAACCGGTCAGCATGCGCGGCATGGAATACAACCCCATTACCCAGATCTATTCGCTGACGTCCGACACCTCGGTCAATTACCTGATGGCTACCCGCAAATGAGCGCACTGATCCTGTTCGACTTCGACGGCACCCTGGCCGATACCGCCCCCGATCTGGCGGCAGCCGCCAACCAGCAGCGCACCCGCCGTGGGCTGGAACCGATGGCCTACGAGGCGCTGCGCCCGGTGGCCTCTCAAGGCGCGCGCGGCCTGCTGCGCGTGGCGTTGGGCCTGAAGCCCGGCGATCCCGACTACGAACCCACGCGCCTGCAATTCCTGGAAGATTACGCCGCGAATTCCACCGTCCACAGCAAGCTCTTCCCCGGCATCGAAGCGCTGTTGGCCGACATCCGTGGCCGTGGTCTTTCCTGGGGCATCGTCACCAACAAGGTGACGTACCTGACGCTGCCGATCGTCGAATACCTGGATCTCACGCGCGACAGCGCTGTGCTGGTTTGCGGGGACACTACCGCTCACGCCAAGCCGCACCCGCTGCCCTTGCAGCACGCCGCGCGCGAAGCCGGCTTTGCGACGGACCGCTGCGTCTACGTGGGCGATGACCTGCGCGACATCCAGGCCGCACACGCCGCCGGCATGCCGGCCGTCGCAGCGGCCTACGGTTATGTGGGCGAAGAAGACAACATCAGTTCGTGGGAAGCCGAAACCTGCGCCAATACGCCCGACGAGCTCTGGGCCGCCATCCAGCCGCTGCTGCCCAGCGACTTGCGCTGATGCGCCAGGTGGCGGCGGGCCGCAAGCGCCCGCCGCCTCGCACGATTGGCGGCCATTGGTTGCTGTGCGCGAACAATCTATCCGGTATCGGATGCTTTATCCCGATTCCGAACTCCCTTAAAGTGTGACCCATGCATGGCATTCGGACTGGCTCCGACTGCCATCCCGGCGGACTGCCGGAGCTGCGCGACACAAGCTCGCGCCGCGCTTCCCCCATCGCTGACGGTTTGCCGCCGCCCAGCACCGTGCCGGCCACAAGACGCCGCGCACATCTGACCTTTTTATCCGCCTACCGCCCCCGCGCGCCGCGTTCGCGTCGCGCCAGAGGAATGCCTATGCTTTTGCCCATACTTTTACTTTCCGCCGCCGGTTTCACCATTCTGACCACAGAATTCCTGATTGTCGGCCTGCTGCCGGGACTGGCCCGCGATCTGGACGTGACCGTGTCGCAAGCCGGTCTGCTGGTGACGCTGTTCGCCTTCACGGTGGCGGCAACCGGCCCCCTGCTCACCGCCTTGATGGCCAACGTTGAGCGCAAGCGCCTCTTCATCGGCGTGTTGGTGCTGTTCGGCGTGTCCAACGCCGTCGCCGCTCTGGCGCCCAACATCTGGGTCATGGCCGTGGCGCGCTTCGTGCCTGCCCTGGCCTTGCCCGTGTTCTGGTCGTTGGCCAGCGCCACCGCCGTCGAACTCGTCGGCCCGGCCCGCGCCGGACGCGCGATCTCGATGGTGGCCTTTGGCATCGTCGCGGCCACCGTGTTCGGCATTCCCATCGGCGTGCTGATTTCGGATGCATTCGGTTGGCGCGCCGCGTTCTGGGTGCTGTCAGGCGTCGCGTTTGCCAAGGCACTCTTGCTGTTGCTGACGTTCCCCAACACCCGCATCCGCGCCGACAGCGTGAAGCTGGTCACCCAACTGCGTATTCTGCGCAACCCGATCGTTGTGGGCCATGTCTTGCTGTCCTTGCTGGTGTTCACCGGTATGTTCACGGCGTATACCTATCTGGCCGATATGCTGGAGCGGCTGGCGGGCTTTAATGGGCAGATCGTCGGCTGGACGATGATGGCGTTTGGCGGCGTGGGTCTGATCGGCAATACGCTGGGCGGCCGCATGGTGGACCGCAGCCCGCTGGGCGCCACCGCGCTGTTTTCGTCGCTGATGGCGGCTGGCCTGGCCTTTGTGACGCCCGCGATGCAATCGCATGGCCTGTTGGCCCTGGCGCTGGGCATCTGGGGCATTGCGCAGGCTGCGCTCTTCATCGTGTGCCATGTGCGCCTGATGAAGGCCGCCCCCGAGGCGCCCGCCTTTGCCGCGTCGTTGAACATTTCCGGCGCCAATATCGGCATTGGCCTGGGCGCCGTCGTAGGCGGCCATGTCATCGACCAGTACGGCCTGGCTTCGCTGGGCTGGGCTTCAGCCGTCATCGTCGTGGTGTCGGCGGGCCTGGCGCTGGTGCTGATGGCCGCAAGCCGCCCAACCTCGCAAAGCAAAGCCGCGTGCGCCAATGCGGCTTGATGTCCGGTCTAACCCCCGGCATGTCTCCGCCCCGCCACACGCGCGTGGGCAGGTGAAATGCCAGCAGGCTATGGCGTTTAACAGTACAATAGAAAGTTCTTGGGGCCGATCCGGATTCGACGTGGGTCGCGAAACAACTCAGGGCATGCCGAGCACCAGTACGCTCGTTAAACCACTGGAAACAATACAAACGCCAACGACGAGCGTTTCGCTCTCGCCGCTTAAGCGGTGAGCCGCTGCACTGATCTGTCCTTGGGTCAGGCGGAGGAAGGCAACTTCCTAGGGGGGTAACCCTCGAACCGCAGCAGCGACATTCACAAGGAATCGGTCTGCGCTGGGGTCACACGGCTCAGATTTAAATTACGTGAATCGCTTTGGTCCGGCCTGTCGGTTGGCTAAGTCCAAGGTTAAAACTAAATAAATCGACTACGCATGTAGAACTGATTGCAGAGGGCTTGCGGACGGGGGTTCAATTCCCCCCGGCTCCACCAACATTCCGCAAATCGTGCAGCAATGCGCGGTGCAGGCAAAAAGGCCAACTCTTCGGAGTTGGCCTTTTTTTTCGCCTCGCAAACCGGCATCTCCCTTTGCAATCCTTGACACCATCCGCCCCTTTTTATGCCTGCATTCAGGTATCTTCGTCACCGGTTGTTGCCGGACCGCCACAGGCGCGGGCAACCGGCAGTAACGAGGCCGATGAGTAAGTCAGCCCTGTGGAAGAAATAATCCGTCACATATTACGAATACTTTCAAGACATAATAAAAGCAAGGAAATGCCACCGGCGTCTGTGAGGTCACGCTTACGATGAAAGTCCTTTCCATTTTCGGCACCCGTCCCGAAGCCATCAAAATGGCGCCGCTGGTGGCTGCGCTGCTCAAAGAACCCGACATTCAAAGTGTGGTCTGCGTGACGGGCCAGCACCGCGAAATGCTCGACCAGGTGCTTGCGCTGTTTGATCTGCGCGCCCAGCACGACCTGGACATCATGGTCCCCAATCAAACGCTGAACGGCATGTACGCCCGCCTGATCAGTCGCGTGGATGGCGTGCTGGAAGTCGAGCAACCGGATTGCGTGCTGGTGCATGGCGATACCAGCACCGCCTCGGCTTGCGCGCTGGCGTCATTTCACCGTCGTGTGCGGATCGGCCATGTAGAGGCCGGTTTGCGTACCGGCAACCTGGCTATGCCCTTCCCCGAAGAGATGAACCGCCGCGTTGTCGACGCTGTGGGCGACTGGTTGTTTGCGCCCACGGCCGAGTCGCGCGCCAACCTGCTGCGCGAAAACCTGGCCGGGCAGATCACCATCACTGGCAACACCGTCATCGACGCGCTGGCCATGACCTGTGAAAAACTCACGCCCGGCAGCGCTCCGGCGCGCGAACTGGAAGCGCGCTACCCGTGGTTGGATGCGTCGCGGCGGCTGCTGCTGGTCACGGGCCATCGGCGC
>CAJYKY010000534.1 GCA_913775005.1 uncultured Achromobacter sp. | reverse complement strand
GTTCACGAACGAAACGCGTAATGGCATCGAAGACTCCAGCCGCCACAGCGGGCTGAAGTTCATCGCCGCGCTGAACGGCGCCTGCGCCGGCGGCGGGTACGAGCTGGCGCTGGCCTGCGACGACATCCTGCTGATCGACGACCGCTCATCGGCCGTGGCCTTGCCCGAAGTGCCGCTGCTGGGCGTGCTGCCCGGCACCGGCGGCCTGACCCGCGTGACTGACAAGCGCCGCGTGCGCCACGACCACGCCGACATCTTCTGCACGTTGGTGGAAGGCGTGCGCGGCCAGCGCGCCAAGGACTGGCGGCTGGTAGACGACGTGGTCAAGCCCGCGCGCTTTGAGGCCACCGTGCGGGAACGCGCGTTGGCGCTGGCGCAAGACAGCACGCGGCCGGAAGGCGAAAAGGGCATTGCGCTGACGCCGGTCGAGCGCAGCGAAGGCGCCGATCATCTGTCGTACCGCTACGTGGATATTCAGCTGGACCGCGCCAAGCGCCAGGCCACGTGGACCGTGCGCGCCCCGCAAGACCCGGTGGAATCGGAGCTGGCCGACATCGTCGCGGCAGGCGCCAACTGGTGGCCGCTGCGCATGGCGCGCGAACTGGACGACGCCATCCTTTCCATGCGCACCAACGAGCTGGATATCGGCACATGGATCCTGAAAACGGAAGGCGACGCTGACTTGGTGCTGGCCGCCGATGCCGCGCTGGAACGCCACGCAGGCCATTGGTTTGTGCGCGAAACCGCCGGCATGCTGCGCCGCACGCTGGCGCGATTTGATGTGACCTCGCGCAGCCTGTTCGCGCTGATCGAACCGGGCTCGTGCTTTGCCGGCACGCTGCTGGAACTGGCGCTGGCGGCGGATCGCAGCTACATGCTGGACAGCGACGGGGATGCCGATGCGGATGCAGATGCCGACACGCCAGCGCCCGCGCGCATCGTTGTCGGGGAACGCAACTTCGGCGCCTACCCGATGGTGAACGGCCAAAGCCGCCTGCAACGCCGCTTCTACGAAGAAATCGAACCGCTGGAAGCCGTGCGCGCCCGCGCGGGCCAGCCGCTGTCCGCCATCGACGCGGGTGAGCTGGGCCTGGTCACCTACACCCCCGACAGCATCGACTGGGACGACGAGGTGCGCATGATGCTGGAAGAGCGCCGCGCCTTGTCGCCCGACGCCTTGACCGGGCTGGAGGCCAACCTGCGCTTTGGCGGCAAGGAAACTATGGAGACGCGCATCTTCGGGCGCTTGACCGCCTGGCAGAACTGGATCTTCAACCGTCCCAACGCGGCGGGTGAAAAGGGCGCGCTCAAGCTGTATGGCAAGGGCGAGCAAGCCGCGTTCGACTGGAACCGGGTCTGACAAAAACAAGGAGCGAGACAATGTCTGGAATCAATTACACCGATAAGATCCCCAACAACGTCAACCTGTCGGGCGACCGCACGCTGCAACGCGCGCTGGAACACTGGCAGCCCAATTACCTGCAATGGTGGCAGGACATGGGCCCTGATGGCTCGCATGGTTTTGACGTGTACCTGCGCACGGCCGTCAGTGTGGAACCCGATGGCTGGGCCAACTTCAACCATGTGCGCATGCCCGATTACCGCTGGGGCATTTTCCTGGCGCCGCAAGATGGGCAGCGCAAGATCCATTTTGGCGAGAACATGGGCCGCGACGTCTGGCAGGACGTGCCGGGCGAACACCGCGCCAACCTGCGCCGTATCATCGTCACGCAGGGCGATACCGAACCCGCCTCCATTGAACAGCAGCGCCATCTGGGCCTGACCGCGCCGTCGCAGTACGACTTGCGCAACCTGTTCCAGATCAACGTCGAAGAAGGCCGCCACCTGTGGGCCATGGTGTATCTGCTGCATCGCTACTTTGGCCGTGATGGCCGCGAAGAAGCCGATGCGCTGTTGCAGCGCAGTTCAGGCGATGCCGACAACCCGCGCATCCTGGGCGCGTTCAACGAAAAGACGCCCGATTGGCTGGCGTTCTATATGTTCACGTACTTCACCGACCGCGATGGCAAGTTCCAGCTGTGCGCGTTGGCCGAGTCCAGCTTCGACCCGCTGGCGCGCACCACCAAGTTCATGCTGACGGAAGAAGCGCATCACATGTTCGTGGGCGAATCAGGCATTTCGCGCGTGATCCAACGCACCTGCGAAGTGATGAACCAGCTGAAAACCGACGACCCGGACAGCGTGCGCGCCGCCGGCGTGATCGACCTGCCCACCATCCAGCGCTATCTGAATTTCCACTACAGCGTCACCATCGACCTGTTCGGCGCAGACCAGTCTTCCAATGCCGCCATCTTCTACGGTTCGGGCCTGAAGGGGCGCTACGAAGAATCCAAGCGCACCGACGATCATCAATTGAAGAACGACACCTATCGTGTGCTGAGCGTCACCAACGGCAAGCTGTCTGAAGTTGAAGTGCCGATGCTCAATGCGTTGAACGAAGTGCTGCGTGATGACTTCATCCGCGATTCGGTGGCGGGCATCGGGCGCTGGAACAAGGTCATTGAAAAGAGCGGCATTCCGTTCCGGCTACAGGTGCCGCACAAGGCGTTCAACCGCCAGATCGGCACGCTGGCCGGCATCCGCATGTCGCCCGAAGGCGAGATCGTGTCCGAATCGCAATGGCAGGCCAATTGCCACAAGTGGCTGCCTACGCCGGAAGACCGCGCGTTTGTCGCGTCGCTGATGGGCCGCGTGACGGAACCGGGCAAGTTCGCCAACTGGATCGCGCCGCCGGTCATGGGCATCAACCGCCAGCCGGTGAATTTCGACTACGTCCGTTTCAACTAAGGCGGACCGGGCGGGGCGCATGGCCGCGCCGCCCGCCAGCGCATTGGGAAGACCGCGATGAACGCCCCCCTACCCGTAGAAGTGCTCAAGCAGCATCTGATCGACCCCGAGATCTGCATCCGCTGCAACACGTGCGAAGAAACCTGTCCGGTCGATGCGATCACGCACGACTCCAACAACTACGTGGTGAACCCGGACATTTGCAACGGCTGCATGGCCTGTGTGCCGCCGTGTCCCACCGGGTCCATCGACAACTGGCGGCTGATGCTGCGCAACGAGGCCTATTCAGTTGAGGAGCAACTGGGCTGGGAAGAGCTGCCGGGTGAAAAGGCGTTGCCTGAAATTGCGGACGTCGCGGACGCTAACGCGGCCGATGCGGCTGCGGCCGAGGCGGTCAACGCCGCGGCTGCGCCGCAAGCGGTGGCGGCCGCATTCCACTCGCCCGGCGCGTCGGTGCCACCGTGGTCTGCCGCGCACCCCTACGTCAATCTGTACACGCACAAGACGCCCATGACGGCAACGGTGGTGGGCAATTACCGCGTCACCGGCGCCAATACCGAAAGCGATATCCATCACATCGTGCTGGACTTCGGCGAGCTGCCGTTCCCGGTGCTGGAAGGGCAGTCCATCGGCATCCTGCCGCCCGGTGTCGATGCGCAGGGCCGGCCCCATCATGCGCGCCAGTATTCGCTGGCCAGCCCGCGCGACGGCGAACGCGCGGGCTACAACAACCTGTCGCTGACGGTGAAGCGGGTAACGGAAGATCATGGTGGCGCGGCGGCGCAC
>CAJYKY010000533.1 GCA_913775005.1 uncultured Achromobacter sp. | reverse complement strand
CCTGAATCTGTTCGACTTCTGCCGCCGTGTGGGCAAGCAGGCGGTGAACCGACGCACCATCGAAGCGCTGATCAAGGCCGGCGCGTTCGACACCATCGAGCCGAACCGCGCCGCGATGCTGGCCTCGGTGCCCACGGCCATGGAAGCCGCGGAGCAAGCGGCGCGCAGCGCCAACCAGGCGTCGCTGTTCGGTGACGACAGCAGCGATGTAGTGGCGGGCGAGCTGGCCAAGGTCGCGCCGTGGGACCTGCACAAGAAACTGACGGAAGAAAAATCCGCACTGGGCTATTACTACAGCGGTCACTTGTTCGACGCCTGGCGCGACGAAGTGCGCCGCATCGTGCCGATGCAGCTGGCTCGCGTGGAACCGCAGCGCGATCTGCAATGGATGTGCGGCGTGCTGGCTAGCGTGCGCGTCATGATGACGCGGCGCGGCAAGATGGTGTTTGCCGTGCTGGACGACGGCACGGCGCAAGTCGAGATCTCGGTGTTCAACGAGCTCTACGAAAAACATCGCAACCGCTTGCGTGAAGACCAGCTTGTCATCGTGCAGGGCAAGGTCAGCAATGACGATTACTCCGGCGGCATGCGCATCGTGGCCGAACAGCTGTACGACCTGCAACTGGCCCGCGAGGCGCGCGCCAAGTCGCTGCGCGTGAAGCTGAACGGTTCCGCCGATGCTACGCGCCTGCGCCAGATGCTGAACCCGTTCCGGGCTGAACCCGAAAACGGGATCCCCGGTGTGCCGGTCGACATCGTCTATACCAAGAACAATTTCCTGTGCACGGTCCGCTTGGGTGAAGAGTGGCGGGTCCGCATGGCGGACACCTTGCTTGAAAACCTGAACGCCTGGACCAAGCCCGACGGCGTCGAGGTGACCTACTGATGCGAACCCTGCGTATCGTGCATTCCGAAGCGGCCACCAGTTTTGGCGGACAGGAAGGGCGCATCTTTAAAGAAATGACGGCCATGCGCGCGCGTGGCCACCATGTTGAAGCCATCTGCCAACCGCAAGCCATGCTGGTCGACAGGCTGACGGACGCCGGCTTTACCGTGCACAAAGTCAGGATGGATGGCCCCGTCAACTATCTGAAGGGCGTGGCCGCCGTGCGCGGCATCCTGAAAGAAGGGCGGTTCGACGTGCTGAACACCCACAGCCGGCGCGACACCGTCATCGCGGCGCTGGCCGGCCGTCTGGCGGGCACGCCGCTCATTGTTCGCACACGGCATTTGTCCAACAAGGTCGGGTCGATGTGGTCCTACACGCGCTTGCCGCACCGGGTCACCACCGTCAGCGACCACGTGCGCCATTACCTGATCGAGCGCGGCGTGCCGGCCAACAAGGTGGCTACGGTCTACTCGCCCATCGTGTTGCCCGCGCCGGTGGAACGGTCGACCTTGCGCGACGAACTCGGCCTGGCCGATGACGATGTCATCGTCGGTTGCGTGGCGGTCATGCGTGCCACCAAGGGCCACAAAGACCTGATCGATGCCATCGCGCCGCTGATGGCCACGCGCCCCAAGCTGCATCTGGTTTTCGTCGGCGGCGGTTCGCCCGTCTTTGAACAGACGCAGGACTACATCGCCCAGCTTGGCCTGCAAGACCGCATCCACCTGATGGGTATGCGGCGCGACGTGCCCAATCTGCTGGCAGGGTTTGACCTGTTTGCACTGGCCACGCAGCAGGAAGCGTCCGGCACCGTCTATGTTGAAGCGCAGGCCAGCGGCCTGCCGGTCATCGGCACCGACGTGGGCGGCGTGTCCGAGATGTTCCGCGACGGCCAGACGGGCATTCTGGTGCCGCCCAAGGATCCCGCCGCGCTCACCCATGCGCTGCAACGCCTGATCGATGACGTCGATTTGCGCCACCGCATGGGCGAAGCCGGCCGCAAGATGGTCTGGGAAGAAGCGGTGTTCTCTCCGGCGCGGCTGGCGGAAACCACCGAGGCCGTGTATCTGAAGTGGCTGGCGGAGCGTGGCGCATGAATGCGCCAAACGTCCCTGTCTTGATGTACCACCATGTCACCCCTGCGGGCGGCATGATCGCGGCCACGCCGGACGTGTTCGACGCGCAGATTTCCCGGCTCGCCACTGCGGGCTACACAGCCTTGTCGGCGGATCAGTTCGCCCGCTACCTGGCAGGCGAGCCCGCGCCGGAACGGTCGGTGCTGATCACCTTCGACGACGGCTATCTGAACAACTGGGTGCACGCGCACCCGGTGCTGGCCCGCTACGGCATGCGCGCCGTGCTGTTCACCATCACGGGCTGGATTGGCGATGGCCCCGTGCGTCCGCATGCAGGCCAAAGCGGCCCCTTGCCGGCCACGCCCGATCACAACACCTGCAAGCAGCTCGTGGCCGAGGGCCGCGCCGATGACGTCATGCTGCGCTGGAGCGAAATCGAAGCCATGCAGGCGGCCGGCACGTTCGAATTCCATTCGCATACCCACACGCATACACGCTGGGACAAGGTCTGCGGCGCCGATGTGCAAGCCAAGCGCGACCACATCGCCGAAGAACTGCACACGTCACGCGATACGCTCGTGCGCCGGCTGGGCAGCGCCAGCGACCACCTGTGCTGGCCGCAAGGCTATTTCGACGCCGACTACGTCAACGCCGCGCGCCAGGCGGGTTTCGCGCACTTGTACACTACCGACCCTTTCGGCCAGAACACCGCTGGCGCCGACCCGGAACACATCTATCGTTTCGCGGTGCGCAACCAGGCGGGCTCGTGGCTGAACCGGCGCATCTGGCTGTCGCGCGACCCGTTCTGGGGCCCGCGCTATCACGCCTGGAAAGCCTGGAAAAAGCGTCTTAGGAATCGTG
>CAJYKY010000532.1 GCA_913775005.1 uncultured Achromobacter sp. | reverse complement strand
AGTAAGTAACCGGCAGTATGACTTGTCGTGTTCACGATGTCAGGCGCGGTTTGTATTTCTGTTGTCTTTTTGTACTAACCATCGTTGTTTGTATACTCAGGGGATGAATACAGACCTGCACGATCTCAAGCCCGGTTACTACTGGTACACCATGGCCAATGACCCGCTGGCCGTCATCCATATCCATGAAGATGGCGGGGCGTCGCTCATGGGCTCCGACTATCGCATTGGCGCCGAAGGTGTGGCCGATATGGTCCGCCAAGGCGAACGCTTCTTCTGGATCGAACCTCCCCTGGTTTGATACCGTAAGGCCCCTGGCGGCCGGCCCACGTGGCCGGCCGCTTGCATTTGTCCAGGACTCTCCATGACCGATCTTCTGTTGAAAAATGTTCGCGTCTCTTCGGCCGAGTCCGTGGACGTGCTGGTACGGGCTGGCCGCATCGCGCACATCGGCGCGCAACTGCCGGCCACGCCTGATGTGCTTGTCGAAGATGGCGGCGGCGCCTTGTTGCTACCGGGCCTGGTGGAAGGGCATACGCACCTGGACAAGACCAATTGGGAATCGCCCTGGTACGTGAACGAGGTGGGGCCGGCGCTGACCGACCGCATCGACAACGAACGCGCCTGGCGCGCCAGCACGGGGCATGATGCCGCCAGCCACGCGCGCGCGCTGGCCCTGGCATTCCTGCGCGAGGGCACGACCCGCATTCGTAGCCATGTCGACGTGGATACCGATGCGGGCTTGCGCCACCTGGAAGGCGTACACGCTACGCGCGACGAACTGGCGGGCCGGGTCGAGATTCAGACCGTGGCGTTTCCGCAGTCGGGTTTGTTGATTCGCCCTGGCACGGCTGAATTACTGGATCAGGCGCTGGCGCAAGGCGCCGACGTGCTGGGCGGGTTGGACCCGTCGGCCATCGATCGGGACCCGGCGCAATCGCTGGATGTGTTGTTGGGTTTGGCCGATAAGCATGGCAAGCCGGTGGACATGCATCTGCATGAACCTGGCGAGCTCGGCGCGTTCACGCTGGACCTGACGCTGGATCGCGTAGCCGCGCTGGGCATGCAGGGCAAGGTGGTGATCAGCCATGCATTCTGTTTGGGCGGCGTTGATGCCAAACGGCTGGACGGTCTGCTTAAGCGGCTGGCCAAGCTGGACGTCGCAGTGCTGACCACGGCGCCGCCGTCGCGCCCGGTGCCGGCCGTGCGCGCCTGCCGCGAGGCGGGCGTCACGATCTTTGGCGGTAACGACGGCATCCGCGATACCTGGACGCCCTACGGTAGCCCGGACATGCTGGCGCGCGCCATGATGATCGGCTTGCGCAATGACCTGCGCCGCGACGATGAAGTGGAATGGGCGTTTGATTGCGTCACCGGCGCCGCCGCGCGGGCCTGTCAGTTCGCCGACTACGGCCTGACGCCGGGCGCGCGCGCGGATCTGGTGCTGGTCGATGCCAGCTGCGTGGCGGAAGCCGTGGTCACGCGCAAACCCCGCCGCCTCGTCGTGTCAGGCGGCGCGATTGTGGCGCGCAATGGGCAGGACGCCATCGCGTAGCCGGGGCAGGGTGCCGCCACGGAAGTGCAGGCATGGCGTCATCGCTTAGTGTTGGGCAGGCACCATCGCCTAAGACGTAATAAGGCGTTGTCACCGCTGCGGCACTGACCGCGCCGATCCATCTTGTGCCAACCCCAGCTGCGTTTCGGTCAACGCGGCGAACGCCCGCATCAGCTCTGACCGCACGCCAGCGCGCAACCAGATCGCGCCCACCGTGCGCACGGGGCAAGGCGCAGGGAGCGGCCAGCGCCGCACCCGGGCCATCGCCTCGCCGGTGGTGGCCCAGTCCGGCAACAACGCCACCCCCAGGCCTTCGGCCACCAGCTTGGCGATGGAATCGATGCCGTCCAGCTCGAACCGCACTTCGGGCCGCAGATTGCGCGCCCGCAGATAATCGTCCGCCATCTTGCCGCCCACCACGCTGCGGTCGTAGCAGATGTAGGGTTCACGGGCGAGCACCTCCAGCGGATCGCGCACCTTCATATCGGCGGGCGTAACCAGCACCAGCGGCTCGTGCCGCAGATCGCGCCACTCGCAGGTCTTGGGCAGCGCAAACAACGGATGCACCAGCAGCGCACCGTCCAATTCGCCCGACAGCACCTTGCTGTACAGCAGCGTCGTGGGCGCGGGTTCGATATAGATCTCGATGTGCGGATGGCGGGCCACCCAGGTGCGCAGCACCGGCGGCATGATGCCGGTCAGCGCCGTGGGCGTGGCGCCCAGGCGCAAAGGGCCGGCTGGCAGTTCGGTGTCGCTGGCTGCCGAGCGCAAATCGCGCACATCGCGCAGCAGATGACGCGCACGATCCAGAATGCGCACGCCGGCTGGCGTGGGTTTGACGGTGCGGCCCGAGCGCGCGATCAGCGCACTGCCCATATCTGCCTCCAGCACACGCAGCCGCTGTTGCACGGTGGCGGGCGTCAGCCCCTGGTGGCGCGCGGCCTGGGCGATGGAACCCAGCTCCACCACATGCACATAGGTTTGCAGAAATCGTGAGTCCACGACGCAGGCCCTTTCAGAAATTCGGGAAGATGATTTTTCCGTATTCTAAAGATGGGTATCGATAATTGTTGTTTTCTTTGGCGACGGGAAGAATACGGTTCATGGCGGCAGGCCGTGCACCACACGCCGGCCCCGCCCACTGGAATCTTCCGCTATCCCTCCAAGGAGTCTGCCGTGCCCATCATTGAATCCATCGACGTCTGCGCCGCCGCAGTGCCTCTGGACAACGTCACGTCGTTTTCGAACCGTACCGTGTCCACCCGCCACTATGGCCTCGTGAAAGTCCGTTCTACCGATGGCGTCGAGGGCATCGGCTTTTGCTATGTAGGCAGCGCGGGCGGCGCCATCTTTGATGCGGCCGTGCAAAGCCTGCTTGCCCCGGTTCTGCTGGGCAAGG
>CAJYKY010000531.1 GCA_913775005.1 uncultured Achromobacter sp. | reverse complement strand
CCGGAAATGACCAGCGAAGAGGCGCAGATGGGCGTCTCGGACATCGTGGCCACCTTGCCCAAGTACGGTGTGTCGGCGGATGTGCTGGGCATCATGTTCAGCACGCCGTCCAAAGACATGTATTTCTTTTCGCCGCAGGAAATCGCGCGCTACGGCATCAACCGTACGGGGGCGTCGCAAGTCGCGGACCGCAGCGCGCCGGCGGGCGGACCCGTCAATGTGGCGGTGTCGGCCACGGCGCAATCGCGAACGCAGCTGCAACCGCAGCCGCAACGCCAGCCTCCGGCCCAGGCTCCGTCGATGCAAGCGGCGCCGTCGCAATCGGCGCAACAGCCCACCCCGCCGGCCGCACCCACAGCATCGCCTGCGCCTTCCGCCCATGGCGACGCGGCGCCTGTGGCGAATCCGGCCTTGCAGCACGACACCACGCCGGCCGCGCTGTCGGATGAACAGCGCGCCATCAACGCCGCTGCGCTGATGATCCAGACGGGCGCGGGCAACAACGAAGCCGCGTTGAAATTCACGCGCGAGTTCTACGCCGACACCGTCGACTACTTCAAGAAGCGGCGGCCGAAATCTGAAATCCTGGCTGACAAGGAAGCGTATTTTGCGCGCTGGCCGATCCGCCGCTTTACCGTGGACCAGACGTCTTTGGTGGCGCGCTGCACCGATGGCCGCTGCCTGGTCGCCGGTATCTACGACTACAAGGTGTCCAGCCCGAAGCGCGGCAAGACCGCCTCCGGCACATCGAATTTCACCTACGTGCTGGACTTGCGCGACAACTATCGCATCGTGATGGAAGACAGCGAAGTCATCAGCCGTTGACCCTTCTTGCGGCCCTGGAATAGAGATAACGACGATGAAATCCGCATTTCCCGCCCTCAAGCCCTTGCTGCTGTCGGGCCTGTTGGCCATGTCGGCGCCCGCGTTGGCGATCAATTGCGCCAAAGCCTCTACTGCCGTCGACAAGCTGATCTGCGCCGACAAGAAGACGGTGGCGGCCGACGCCGAATTGAATCGCGCCTATCAGGCCATCTTGAAGCAGGCGCCCGACGACGAGATCCGCGCCATGCTGGTGGCCAGCCAGAAGCGTTGGTTGCAGGCGCGCGACCGCGCGCTGGACCGCCTGCTGACCGACGCGGATGCCGTGCCCGATGACAAGTCCGCCGGCGAGATCGCGCGCGATCTGATCCAGAACCGCAGCGCGCAATTCAAGGAAGTTGCCAAGGGATCCTCCACGCCCTCCATCATCCGCCGGGCGCAGCAGCAGCGGCAGTTTCAGTCGCAGTTCACGGGCGGCGCGTATGCGGGCTACTGGACGACGTGCGACGTGCTGCCGCGCGACTATAACGACTACGCCTGCTTCGCCATCCGGCACTACCAGAACCACGACCGCGTTTGCAGCGTGGACGAGTCCTGGGCATCGGGCGCGGTCTACACCAAGCGCTACGTCGCCAACGTGGTGAACGGCAAGCCGAAAGTCATTGCGTCGTGCTCGTTCAGCAGTGCCGACGAGGCCTGCGCCACCGTGGCTGACACGAGGGCAAATTGGAACCGGCAACCCAAGATGCCGCAGTATGTGTACGCCGACGAACCCTTGCCCAAGCTGGATGGCGAGATCGACGCATCCGACGACGCCGATTGGGTCCAGGCCTGCCTGACGGACCCGGCCTATCCGCCCGCGCCATAGCAGGGCGCTGCAAAACAAACTTTCCGATCCTCGCGGGCGAGGGTCGCATCGCGTCTTAAAATTCGGCATTGCAGAAATTCGCCGCGGGCATCGGCCGGCGCGAAACCGAACCGAGAGAGATCGATGGATAAGCGACAAGACCTGGAACCTTCGGCGATCCAGGAGGGTGCGGCGCACGCCGCAGGGGTGCCCGCGCCCTCGGCGTCCGCTGCCCCCGTTGCGATGCTTGTCGACAACAACGCGGCCGGCGTGGCGCAGGCCGATGCGATCACCATCGAGATCGAAGCCGACCCCACGCTGGGCTATGCGTCGATCCAGAACGCCGTCCCCATCGTCCGCTCGCTAAGGCTGACCAACCGATCGGCGCATACGTTTGAAAACGTCGAGGTCGGGCTGCGCTGCAATCCCGCCTTTGCGCAGCCCGTGACGCTGCGCTTTGACGTGCTGGTGCCGGGCGAAATCCGCCGCGTCGCGCCGCTGGACCTGACGCCGGATCACGGCTTTGTGGCCAATCTGCAAGAAGCGGTGCGCGCCAGCATCGATGTCACCGTGCAAGCGGACGCGCACGACGCGAGTCCACAGCCAACGGATTCGCAGCATTCCGGTTCGCAGCATCCCAGCCCTTGGCAGATAGGCCGCGTTTCGCATGCCTTGACCGTGCTGGCCTATGACCAGTGGGCCGGCACGCGCGCATTGCCTGAGCTGCTGGCGGCGTTTTCGATGCCGAACAATCCGGCCGTGGATGGGTTGATCGGCAAGGCGGCCAAGCTGCTGCGCGCGCAACACGCCGACCTGCAAATGAACGGCTACCAGTCCAAGAGCCGCGATGTCGTGTGGAAGCAGGTGTCGGCCATCTACAGCACGCTGGCCGCAGAAACGCTGCATTACGCCGAGCCGCCCGCGTCGTTCGGCGTGGACGGCCAGAAGATCCGCACACCCGACCGCATCCTGGATGCGCGCGTGGCCACGTGCCTGGATCTGGCCATGCTGTTTTCATCGTGCCTGGAACAGGCGGGCTTGCGCCCCGTGATTCTGTTGAAGGAAGGGCATGCCTGGGTGGGCGTGTGGCTGCATCAGGCCAGCTTTGCAGACCCGCTGACCGACGATGTGCAGGCCGTCAGAAAGCGCGTGGACAGCGGCGAATTCCTGGTGTTTGAAACCACGGGCATCGCCCAGCATCCGAACTTCCGTCCGTCCTTGCGGCGTGCTCTGGAGCAAGGCGCAGCGCATCTGCGCGAAGAAGGCACCTTCCGCTACGCCATCGACGTGCACCGCGCGCGCGAGTTGCAGATCAAGCCCTTGCCGTCGCGCGCGGTGACGGTGACGCCCGCTGAGGCGGATGCGACCGAACTGCCCGCCGGCATCGAACCCACCCCCGTGCTGCCGCCGCTGGACCCGGAATTCGTGATCAGTCTGGATCCTGCCGATGACACGCCCGAAGGCCGGCTGGCCAAATGGAAGTCGCGCCTGCTGGACCTGACGCTGCGCAACCGCCTGTTGAACTTCAAGCCCACCAAGTCGACCTTGCCGCTGGTGGCGCCGGATCTGGCGCGCCTGGAAGACGCCATCGTCGATGGCAGCGAATTCCGGATCCGCGCCTTGCCCGCTGCACTGATGGACGGCACCGACCCGCGCGTGGCCGAAGTGCACGTGAACCGAGGCGGCCGCGCGCCGCTGGATGACATGGCGCTGGACGCGCTGGGCAACAAGGAATTGATCGCCCGCGTGGCGCAGGACGCGCTGGACGCGAATCTGCTGGCCATCTTCGGAGCGGCGCGCACGGGGCTGGAAGAGGGCGGCGCCAACACGCTGTACCTGGCGATGGGCATGCTGCGCTGGACGGAAAGCCCCGGCGCGGAAAGCGCGCATCTGGCGCCGCTGATCCTGGTGCCGGTGTCGTTGCAACGCCAATCGGTGCGCAGCGGTTTCCGGCTGGTGCGCCACGACGATGAAACCATCATCAACCCGACGCTGTTGCAGATGCTGCGCAACAACTACGAGTTGCGCATTCCGGGCCTGGACGTCCTGCCGGCCGACGACAAGGGCGTGGATGTGGCCCGCGTGCTTCAGGCGTTCCGCCTGGCCGTGCGCGAGATTGCGGGCTGGGAAGTGCTGGAGCAGGTGCACCTGGGCATTTTCTCGTTCACCAAATACCTGATGTGGAAGGACCTGCAAGACCGCACGGAACAGCTCAAGGCCAATCGTGTGGTCCGGCATTTGATCGATCATCCCGGGCAGGCGTTTGCAAAAGAGCCGCTGGACGAACGCTTTGACCGGCTGGACGACAGCTATCGCCCCGAAGACTTGATGACGCCGCTGCTGTCGGATTCGTCGCAGCTTAAAGCGATCTGCGCGGTGGACGCCGGGCGCGATCTGGTGCTGGAAGGCCCGCCTGGCACGGGCAAGAGCCAGACCATCACGAACCTGATCGCGCATTTGCTTGCGCGCGGCAAGACGGTGTTGTTCGTGTCGGAAAAGATGGCGGCGCTGGAAGTGGTGCATCGCCGCCTGGCCAGCATCGGGCTAGGGCCGTTTTGCCTGGAGCTGCATTCGTCCAAGGCGCGCAAGTCCGAAGTCTTGCAGCAGCTGGGCCGCGCGCTGGATCACAGCGGCCAACGCAGCAGCGATGATTGGGCGCGCGAAGCCGAGCGCCTGAGCGTGTTGCGCCAGGATCTGAACGGGCTGGTCGGCGCTTTGCACCAGACGCATGCCAATGGCCTGACCGTGTACGACGCCATCGGCACCTGCATCGAACATGCAGGCACCGAGCCGTCGCCGATGTACTGGGCCGACGCCGAAGCCAATGCGCATCAGCGCCAGCACGTGGCGCAACTGCGCGAAACCGCCAGCCGCATGGCGACGCTGTCGGGCGAACTGGGCACCTTGAAGGGCCATCCCCTGGCGCTGATCGGCATGGCCGAATGGAGCCCCAGCTGGCAGGATGCCTTGCTTGCCTCGGTCGCGGCGCTGGAGCAGGCCGTTGCCGCCTTCCAGACGCAGGCGGCCGCGGCGGGCGAGGCGCTGGGCCTGCCGGCAGCGGGCTTGAGCCTGGATGCGTACGCGCAATGGGATCAGCTGATCGACGTATTGCTGGCCGCGCCCCAGGTGCCGGCGGGCCTGGCTGCCGCCGCCCACAACGCGGCCGCGCGCTTGCAGGTGCAGGCGTTGGCGCGGCACGGGCTGGCGCGCAATGCGCACTGGGCCGAGGTAGGCGAAGCGTGGAGCGCGTCATTGGCCGAGCTCGATGCCAATACGCTCAAGGCCGAATGGCTGTCGGCGTGTTCGACGTGGTGGCCCAAGTCCATTTTTGCGAAGGCCGGCATCCGCAAGCGCCTTGCTGCCTATCGCCAGGACGGCGCGCGTCCGGACGAAGCCGCGATCACCGCCGTGCTGGCGCCGTTGGCGCTGGTCAATGTTGAAGACCGTGAACTGGCGGTGCTGAAGGCGGACGCGCAGCGCTTGCTGCAAGGCGCCTACACGGGCTTGTCCACCGATTGGGTGGCCGTGCAGCAGCATGAAGACTGGGCGGCGCGGTTTGCGGATGCCGTCACGCGGGTGGCCGGCGCGGCGGGGGCGGGGCAGGCCGAGGCAATCGCCGCGCTGCGATCCCGCCTGCAATCGCTGGTCAGCGACAATCGCGCCTTGCTTGAACCCGGCGCGGTGCTGGGTAAGCAGCTGCTTGCCTATCGCAGCGCGTGGCGGGATCTGCAAGACCGTCTGGCGCACACCGAAACGCTCGCCCGGCCCACCGAACCCTTGGCGGGCGCGCCGGATGCCAGCGGCGCGCTGGAGCGCATGTTGAGCGTGATGGCCGGCTGGCGGCACAACAAGGCCGTGCTGATGTCATGGTGCGTGTGGCGCAAGGCGCGCGATGAGGCGATAGCGCTGCAACTGCAAGGCTTGGTGGCGTCGCTGGAGCAGGGGCGCGTGGCGCTGGCGCAGGTGCAAGCCCATTTTGAATTCAGCTATCGCAACTGGTGGGTGAAGAAAATCATCGACCAGACGCCGGTGTTGCGCACGTTTTCCAGCGCCGACCACGAGCGCAAGATCCGGGAGTTCCGCCTTGCAGATGACCGTTACCAGACGCTGACGTCGGCCTATATCGCCGCGCTGCTGGCCGGCAAGGTGCCTGCCGGCAATGGGGTGCTGGTCAGCCCCGATAGCGAGCTGGGACTGTTGCGCCGCGAATTGCAAAAGAAGACGCGCCACGTGCCGGTGCGGCAATTGATGCAGCGCCTGCCGTCGCTGTTGCCCAAGCTGGCGCCGTGCCTGTTGATGTCGCCGCTGTCGGTGGCGCAGTATCTGGACGCGGGCCATTCGCAGTTTGATGTGGTGGTGTTTGACGAAGCGTCGCAGATTCCGGTGTGGGATTCCGTGGGCGCCATCGCGCGCGGTCAGCAAGTGGTGGTGGTGGGCGACACCAAGCAGCTGCCGCCCACCAGCTTCTTTTCCAAGTCCGCGCCCGAAGATGACGGCGCGGGCGACGACGGCCAGGTGGAAGACCTGGAAAGCATTCTGGACGAATGCCTGGGCGCCGACATGAACCGGCTGCGCCTGCAATGGCATTACCGCAGCCGCCATGAAAGCCTGATCACGTTCAGCAACGTCACTTACTACGACTCGCAGCTGATCACGTTCCCGTCGCCCGTCACGGACGATGTTGCCGTGCGCCTGGAAAAGGTTGCGGGTATTTACGACCGGGGCGGCAGCCGGACCAACCGCCGCGAGGCCGAGGCCATCGTGCAGGGCATCGAACAGCACTACCTGGACAAGTCGCGCCGGCGTCAGACCCTGGGCGTGGTCACCTTCAATCAGCCGCAACAGGCCTTGATTGAAACGCTGCTGGATGCGCGGCGCCGCGCCAACGCCGAGCTGGACAAGGCGATCTCGGCGCAATCGCGCGAGCCGCTGTTCATCAAGAACCTGGAAAACGTGCAGGGCGATGAGCGCGACGTGATCTATTTTTCGATCACGTTCGGCCCGGACGCGGCCGGCAAGATGACGATGAACTTTGGCCCGCTCAATGGGGAAGGCGGACACCGCCGCCTGAACGTCGCCATTTCGCGGGCGCGAGAAGGCGTGGTGATCTACAGCACGCTCAGCCCCGAGCAGATCGATCTGTCTCGTGTGCGCGCGGCGGGCGTGCGGGACTTGAAGCACTACCTGGAGTTTGCGCAAAAGGGCGCGCGCGCCTTGGTCGAGCAGTCGCTGCCGACGGGCCGCGAGCCGGACAGCCCGTTCGAGTCGCAGGTCATCAAGGTGCTGCGCAATCATGGCTGGGTCGTGCATCCGCAGGTGGGGTGCTCGGGGTATCGCATCGATATGGGCGTGGTGGATCCGCGAGCGCCGGGCCGTTATCTGATGGGCATTGAATGCGATGGCCGCGCCTACCACTCCGGCGCCACCGCGCGCGACCGCGACCGCTTGCGTCAGGTGGTGCTGGAAGGGCTGGGCTGGCGGCTGCATCGCGTGTGGTCCACCGATTGGTGGATCAATCCGGAACGCGAAGTGGAAAAAATCCTGGCGCGGCTCAAGGCCGAGCTGGAACGCCAGGTGGATGACGAGGAACAGGACAACGCAGACGCGGCCGCTGAAGACGTCGCGATCGCGGATGGCGAGCTGGCGGATGCCGACCCGCAAGCTTCCGCGCCGGAAGACATTGCGCCCGCTGCCGGACGCGGGGAATTCGTCATCACCACGCACGAAGGCGCGGCCGCTAGCGTGTCCGCCCAGGGCAACGTCACGCACGGCGCGACGGGCAGCGTGCACGCCTACACGCTTGCCGACTTGAGCCAGTCGGCTGGCGATTCCGACGCCTTCTACAGCCGCGTCCACAATGCCCAACTGACCGAGCAACTGCGTCAGGTCATCGATACCGAAGGCCCCATTGCAGAGACCGCGCTGCACCGGAAGATCGCTCGCGCGTGGGGCCTGGAGCGCACGGGCGTGCGTATCGTCGAGCGGCTGCGTACCCTGACGCCGGTGGACGTCGAGCAGACCGACGAAGCCGGCGCTACCTTCTATTGGCCCGCTGGCGTATCGCCGGACACGTGGACGGGGTTCCGGATTGCGGGTGACGACGAGGCCACGCGCCGCCGCATGGACGACGTGTGCACGCAGGAATTGGCCAACGGTGTGCTGCACGTGTTGGCGATGACCGGCAACGCGCCCAAGACCGATGTCATCAAGTCGGTGTGCAGGATGTTGGGCATGTCCCGCACGGCGGCAGACGCCGAGGTGCGCGTCGGAGAGGCCGTGGCGGGGCTCGCGCAACGGGGCTTGCTGCAAGACGAAGGCGGCCTGCTGCGCGCAAAGGTTCGTGGGTAAGGTGTCAGACTGTAATTGCTGCGCGCGAGGCCTTGCGCGCAGCAAGATTTAGAAACGGTCTGGCGGGCTGCGCGCCGAAATCGTCCATTCCTCGGACGTAGAATGCCGCTTTTCACCGTGCCATCCGGCTCAAAGGAACGAACCATGAAAAAAATAATCCTCCTTGCATCCGTGTGCACCGCGCTGCTTCAGGCATGCGCGCCGGTTTCCTCTCCCCGTGAAGGATCGTCCTCGATGCCCACTACGCCCACCGCCACGTCTCCGTCCAGCCAGCTGACCTTGCCCGCGTATTACTGGCGTCTGGTGTCCGCCACCGACGCGTCGGGCAAAACGATTCCCGCGTTGCAAGCGGGCGTGGAGCATCAGTTGCGCCTGTCCTTCACGCAGGACGGCTTGAACATCCGCGGTGGCTGCAATGCGCAGTTCGGGCCTTACCGTTATCAGAACGGCGTGCTGCGTGTGGATAACCTGGCTTCCACGATGAAGGCGTGCGAGCAAAGCCTGATGCAGCTGGATGCCGAGATCGCCCAGCGCTTAAAGGGTGAACAGCGCGCCACCTTGTCCGGCGATGCACACGAACCCGCGCTGGAGCTCGTGGCCAAGGACGGCGCCGTGCTGAAGTTTGTGGGTGAACCCACGCCGGAAACGCTGTACGGCAGCACGGGCCAGATCATGTTTCTGGAAGTGGCTG
>CAJYKY010000530.1 GCA_913775005.1 uncultured Achromobacter sp. | reverse complement strand
GCCAATGGGCGCAGGCGTCCGGCCAGAAACCGCCGCGCAGATCGGGGCCGGTGTACGAACATTTCTATCTGAGCTTGCAGGCGGCCGTGGCAGGGCTGGGCGTGGCCATCGGTTCTGCGCTGATGGTGCGCGACGCGCTGCGCGACCATCGGCTGGAGGCGCCTTGCGGATTTGTGCGCGACGGGTCGGCGTACGTTCTGCTGTCGCCCCGGCCGTTTGACCAGGATCCGCGCGCGGCGGCCTTGCTGGCGTGGCTGCGGCAAGCGGCGGCGGCATCGCTGCCGCCGTCGTCTGCCGCTTGAAGCTTTAAACCCTGAAGCTTAAAGCGTGGTGTCGTAGTCGATCGTCAGCGGCGCATGGTCCGAGAAGCGCTCGTCTTTGTAGATCGCCACGTTGCGTGCGCGCGCGGCGATGCCGGGGGTGGCGATCTGATAGTCGATGCGCCACCCGACGTTCTTGGCCCAGGCCTGGCCACGGTTGCTCCACCACGTGTACTGATCGGGGCGGTCATCGATGGTGCGGAACACGTCCACGAAACCGCGCTTATCGAACACATCCGTCAACCACGCGCGCTCTTCCGGCAGAAAGCCCGAGTTCTTCAGGTTGCCCTTCCAGTTCTTCAGGTCGATTTCCTTGTGCGCGATGTTCCAGTCGCCGCAAATGATGAATTCGCGGCCGGTCGTCTTGTGTTCATGCATCAGCGCGTCGATCCACGGGCCAAAGCTATCCAGGAAACGATACTTGGCCTGCTGGCGCTCGTCGCCGCTGGAGCCCGAGGGCAGATAGGCGCTGATCACCGACAGGTTCTTCCAGTCGGCGCGGATGATGCGGCCTTCGGAATCGAATTCTTCGCAGTCAAAGCCGATGTTCACGCGTTCGGCCGCATTGCGCAGGTAGATGCCGACGCCGCTGTAGCCTTTCTTCACCGCGTGGTGGAAGTGGCCGGTATAGCCGGGCGGGTGGCGCAGGTCGTCAGTCAGATCGGTGTCGGCGATCTTGATTTCCTGTAGGCAAAGAACGTCTGCGGCATGCTTTTCCATCCAGGGTTGCAGGCCCTTGCGGAAGGCCGAACGGATGCCGTTGAGATTGATCGACGTGATGCGCAGCAAAGCGAGACTCCTGTAGAGCGGCCGCCAGGGGCCGGAACAATGGCAGGAATTTAACCGACTCGGCGGCCGGGTTCGGGAATAGCCCTGACAACGGATAAAATGCCGGGGTTCGCCATCTACCGGATCCCCTCGTATGACCGCCGCCACGTCCTCCGCCACTTCCCTTGATTTCGTCCGTTTTGCCCTGAACGAAGGCGTGCTGCGCTTTGGCAGCTTCAAGGTCAAATCGGGCCGGATCAGCCCCTATTTCTTCAATGCTGGCCTGTTCAACAGCGGCCGCTCGGTGGGCAAGCTGGCGCAGTTCTACGCTCAGGCCTTGCTGGATTCCGGCGTGCAGTTCGACATGCTGTTCGGCCCGGCCTACAAGGGCATCCCGCTGTCCACCGCCACGGCGGTGGCGCTGGCCAACCACCCGGCCATGACCGGCAACAGCGATGTGCCGTTTGCGTACAACCGCAAGGAAGCCAAGGATCACGGCGAAGGCGGCACGCTGGTCGGCGCGCCGCTCAAGGGCAAGGTCGTCATCATTGATGACGTGATCACGGCAGGCACGTCGGTGCGCGAATCCGTGGAAATCATCCGCAATGCGGGCGCCGAACCCGCCGCCGTGTTGATCGCCATGGACCGCATGGAACGCGCTGGCCCGGACGACGCGCTGTCGGCGCATTCGGCCGTGCAGGACGTGGCCAAGACCTACGGCATTCCGGTGGTGGCCATTGCTTCGCTGGCCGACATCATGGCGCTGTTGCAAAACGATCCGGCCTTTGCCGAAAACCGCGATGCGGTGCAGGCGTACCGGACGAAGTACGGCGTGAAGTAAGCGCCCGGGTTCGTTCAGCGCTACAAGTAAAAAAGGCCGCGGCATGTCATGCCGCGGCCTTTTTCATGCTGACGCCGGACCGGCCGGCGTGCGCCTGATCAGCTGTCGAGCTTCTGCTTGAGCAGGTCGTTCACTTGTTGCGGGTTGGCCTTGCCGCGAGCGGCCTTCATGATCTGGCCCACCAGCGAGTTGAACGCCTTCTGCTTGCCGGCCCGGTACTCTTCCACGATGGCCGGGTTGGCGGCCAGCACTTCGTCGATCATGGCGCCGATGGCGCCGGTGTCGCTGATCTGTTTCAAGCCGCGCGCATCGATGATGGCGTCGGCGTCGCCGCCGTTTTCGCCGGCCCACATGGCGCCGAAGACTTCACGGGCGATCTTGTTGGAGATCGTGCCGTCGATGATGCGGGTGATCAATGCGGCCAGCGCCGGCGCTTGCACGGGCGAGTCAGCGATGCTCTTTTCGTCCTTGTTCAAGGCCGCAGCCACTTCGCCCATGACCCAGTTCGCGGCCAGCTTGGCTTGTCCGGCCGGCAGCGCGTGCGCCACGGCTTCGAAGTAGGCAGCCAGGTCGCGGCTGACGGTCAGCTGCGCGGCGTCGTAGGCGGGCAGGCCATATTCGGATTCGAAGCGGGCGCGCTGGGCGGCAGGCAGTTCCGGCATGGCGGCGCGCACCTCGTCGACCCAGGCCGGCGAAATCACCAGCGTGGGCAGGTCGGGGTCCGGGAAGTAGCGGTAGTCGTGCGCGTCTTCCTTGCTGCGCATGCTGCGCGTTTCGTCGCGGTCGGCGTCGTACAGGCGGGTTTCCTGCACCACCGTGCCACCGTCTTCGATCAGTTCGATCTGGCGGCGCGCTTCGTAGACGATGGCGCGTTCCAGGAAGCGGAACGAGTTGACGTTCTTGATCTCGGTGCGGGTGCCGAATTCCTTTTGCCCCACCGGGCGCACCGACACGTTGGCGTCGCAGCGGAACGAGCCCTCCTGCATGTTGCCATCGCAGATGCCCAGCCAGACGACCAGGCTGTGCAGCGCGCGGGCGTAGGCCACGGCTTCGGCGGCCGATCGCATTTCAGGTTCGGTCACGATTTCCAGAAGCGGCGTGCCGGCGCGGTTCAGGTCGATGCCGCTGGCGGGCGAGCCGTTGGAAAGTGCGAAGTCGTCGTGCAAGGATTTGCCGGCGTCTTCTTCCAGGTGCGCGCGCGTCAGGTTGATGGTCTTTTCTTCTTCGCCAACAAAGAAAGACAGCGAGCCGCCGACCACTACCGGCAGCTCGTACTGGCTGATCTGGTAGCCCTTGGGCAGGTCGGGATAGAAATAGTTTTTGCGCGCGAACACCGAGCGCGGCGCGATGGTGGCGCCCACGGCCAGGCCGAAGCGGATGGCGCGTTCAGCGGCGCCACGGTTCATGACGGGCAGGCTGCCCGGCAAGGCCAGGTCCACTTCGTTGGCGTGCGTGTTGGGCGCTGCGCCGAACTGCGTGCTGCTACCCGAAAAAATCTTGGAGTCGGTGGAAAGCTGGGTGTGCGTTTCCAGACCGATGACGATTTCCCAGTTCATTATCTGTAGTTCCAATCAGTAGTGCCGCGGGCAGATCGCTGCCAGCGGCGCCGGGCCGCCCCACGCGCATGGCCGCCCGATCAGGAGCAGCGGACGGAGCGAGGGCGCAGGCGTCATCAAAGCGGGGACCGCTTGTGCCAGTCGGTCACTTGTTGGTAGCGGTCGGCGATGGCAAGCAGCTTGCCTTCGTCGAAGTAGTTGCCAATGATCTGCAAGCCGACGGGGCGCTTTTCGTTGTCGCCGCCAAAGCCGCAGGGGATCGACATCGCGGGCAGGCCGGCCAGGCTGACGCCCAGCGTGTAGATGTCGGCCAGCCAGTCGGCGGTGGGGTCGTCGCGGTTGTCGCCGATGTTCTTGGCGACCGTCGGCGTGACCGGGCCCATGATGACGTCGCACTGGCCCGCGTAGGCGCGCTGGAAGTCTTGCGCGATCAGGCGGCGCAGGCGCTGCGCTTGCAGGTAGTAGGCGTCGTAGTAGCCATGGGACAGCACGTAGGTGCCGATCAGGATGCGGCGCTTGACCTCGTCACCGAAGCCTTCGGCGCGCGAGCGGCTGATCATTTCGTTCAGGTCGCCATACTGCGCGGCGCGGTGGCCGTAACGCACACCGTCGTAGCGGGCCAGGTTGCTGGACGCTTCGGCGGGGGCGATGACGTAGTAGGCGGGGATGGCGAGTTCCGTGCGCGGCAGCGACACGGGCACGCGCACGGCGCCCAGCGCTTCGAACTGCGCCAGCGCGGCCTCGACGGCGGCGGCCACATCAGCAGCCAGGCCAGCGCCGAAATATTCTTCCGGCACGCCGATGCGCAGGCCCTTCAGGGGCTGGCTGCCAGCGGCGTCGAACGCGGTTTGCGCGGCGTCGAAATCGCGGCGGACGCGGCCGGGCTCGTTCACGGCGGCATCACATTTTTCAAGGCTGGTGGCATCGCGCGGATCGAAGCCGCTCATGACGTCCAGCAGCTCGAGCAAGTCGCGGCTGCTTTGCGCCAGCGGCCCGGCCTGGTCCAGGCTGGAGCCGAAGGCCACCATGCCATAGCGCGACACGGTGCCGTAGGTGGGCTTGATGCCGCTGACGCCGCACAGCGCGGCAGGCTGGCGCACCGAACCGCCGGTGTCGGTGCCGGTGGCAGCGGCCACCAGGCGCGCAGCCACGGCGGCGGCCGAACCGCCCGACGAACCGCCGGGAACGGCAGCGTGATCCCACGGATTCTTGACGACGCCGTAGGCGGAATTCTCGTTGCCGGAACCCATGGCGAATTCGTCGCAGTTCAGCTTGCCCACTGACACGGCGCCAGCCGCACCCAGGCGTTCAACGACGGTGGCGTCGAACGGGCTGACGTAGCCGTCCAGCATCTTGCTGCCGGCGGTGGTGCGCCAGCCGCGCGTGACAAAGGCGTCTTTGTGGGCGATGGGCACGCCGGCCAGCGGGCCGGCCGAGCCGTCGGCCAGGGCGGCGTCGGCGGCGCGAGCCTGCGCCAGCGTCAATTCGGCGTCAATATGTAAAAAGCAATTCAGGCCGCTGGCCGCGTCGGCGGCTGCCAGCGCGCTTTGTGCCAGCTCAACAGCGCTGACCTGGCGTTGGGCGAGGGCCGCGCGCAAGGCGGCGATCCCCTCGAATTGGGTATGCATTGCGGGTTTCGTCATGGTTTAGTCCAGGACTTTAGGAACCAGGAACAAGCCTTCCTGGGCGTCGGGGGCATTGGCCAGGAGTTCCTGGCGCCGGGCTTCCGAGCTGGTCTCGGTCACGGCGTCTTCACGCAGGCGCAGCACAATGTCCTCATGGGCGGACAGGGGGTGAGCCAGCGGTTCGACACCCTGCGTATCGACGGACTGAAGCCGTTCGATCAGGTGAAGGATGCCGTTGAGTTCGGACTGCGCAAGGGAGCGCTGTTCGGGAGTCAGTTCGATTCTGGCCAGCCGGGCAATGCGGGCCACATCTTTGTCATTGAGCGCCATAGGGATTGCAAAATCGATAAGCGAAGGCCGAAGGGCGGGACTGGGCAGTATGTACGCACCAAACCCGTTACAAAGCTTGAATAGCCTGCATTTATGCGCTATTTCCGGTGAAATTATAAGTTATGATTCACGGTTTAATCGCCGTGATGACAGGCGGACCCGACCTTTTTCGGGCCATACGCCCCGCGGCATGAACCCAATTCCCCCCAGAATTTAGCTGAGCTCCCATGTTCGGATTCCTGCGCAGTTATTTTTCCAGCGATATGGCGATTGACCTCGGTACCGCCAATACGCTGATTTACGTCCGTGGCAAGGGCATCGTGCTCGATGAACCTTCCGTGGTCGCAATCCGTCATGAAGGCGGGCCTCACGGCAAGAAGATCATCCAGGCCGTCGGCCACGAAGCCAAGCAGATGCTTGGCCGAGTT
>CAJYKY010000529.1 GCA_913775005.1 uncultured Achromobacter sp. | reverse complement strand
CAGGCATGTAGGATTTATCCAATTAGCCCGACATTATAAATTCCGCGCCCGACGTGGGCGCCGCGCAACAAATCCGGTCATGCATTGCAACGGTGCGGGCACCCTGCGGCCATATAATTCCGCGTAGCGCCGCCCCGAGGCGGCGCGAGCGGCCTGGCCACAAGGCCACGCCGTCCCGCGATCTCATAGGACCTTGCAACGCACATCATGCCCGACCTGGAACCCGACACCGTCTCCGCCCTAGAAGCCCCAGAATTCGCACCCGCCCAGTTCGTCCGATGGTTTCGAGACGTGGCGCCTTATGTGCACGCCTTCCGAGGCAAGACCTTCGTGGTGGCGTTCGGTGGTGAGCTGGTGCAGGCAGGCGCGCTGAACGCGCTGGTGCAGGACTTGTCCTTGCTGTCCTCGCTGGGCATTCGGCTGGTGCTGGTGCACGGCTCGCGTCCGCAGGTCAATGAGCAGCTGCGCCTGAAAGGGTTCACGCAGCAGTTCGACCGGGGTCTCGCCCCGACCGACGCCGCCGCGCTGGAATGCGCCAAGGAAGCGGCCGGCGAAATCCGCCTGGACATCGAAGCGGCGTTCAGCCAGGGGTTGCCCAACACGCCGATGTCGCACGCGCACATCCGCGTGATCTCCGGCAACTTTGTCACCGCGCGCCCCACCGGCGTGCTGGACGGTGTGGACTACAAGCACACCGGCCAGGTCCGCAAGATCGATATCGACGCGGTGAAGTTCGCCATTGAAAAGGCCTCGTCGGTGGTGCTGCTGTCGCCGCTGGGTTTTTCGCCCACCGGCGACGCCTTCAACCTGGCCATGGAAGACCTGGCCACCAGCGTTGCCGTGGCGCTGCGCGCCGAGAAGCTGATCTTCCTGTCCAGCTCGCAGGGCGTGCTGAATGAAGACGGCTCGCTGGACACCGAACTGGCTCGCGTGGACGCCGATGCACTCTTGGCCGGCGGCGAACTCGACGAAGAAACGCATGCCTTCCTGCAATACGCGTCGCTGGCGGTCAAGCGCGGCGTGGCGCGGGCGCATCTGCTGCCCTTTGAACTGGACGGCAGCGTGCTGCTGGAAATCTTCACCCACGATGGTGTGGGCACGATGGTGGTGGAAGACACGCTGGACGACCTGCGCGCCGCCACGATCGACGACGTGGGCGCCATTCTGAGCCTGATCGAACCGCTGGAGGCCGACGGCACGCTGGTGCCCCGCCCGCGCAGCGTGGTCGAGCGCGATGTCGAAAACTTCACTGTGCTGGAGCACGACGGCGTGATCTACGGCTGCGCGGCGCTGCATACGTTTGCCGAAGAACAGATGGCCGAAATGGCCTGCCTGATCGTGCATCCGGAATGGCAGGGTTCGGGCGAAGGCGAGATCCTGTTGCGCCACATGGAGTCGCGTGCGCGCGCCACCGGCGCCAAGCGCCACTTCGTGCTGACCACGCGCACGTCGCACTGGTTCATGAAGCGCGGTTTCGTGCAGGGCGGCATTGCCGATCTGCCCCGTGAAAAGCAGAACAACTACAACCGTTCCCGCAACAGCCTCGTCTTTATCAAGAAGCTGTAAACGGGTCTGGCCGGGGCTGCGGCAGGCCCCGACCGCAGGGGTAGAAGGGGCTTGGCGCCCGGCAGACGCCCAGCCCGCTAAAATACGCCGTTATCCCTATTTTCGGCAGCGAACCATGTCCCGTATCGTCAACTGTGTGAAATTGAAGCGTGAAGCCGAGGGGCTGGACTTTCCTCCCTACCCCGGCGAACTCGGCACGAAGATCTGGCAAAGCATTTCGAAAGAAGCGTGGGAAGAATGGAAAGCCATCCAGACCCGCCTCGTCAACGAAAACCGCCTGAATCTGGCCGACGCCCGCGCCCGCAAGTATCTGAAGGAACAGATGGAACGCTTCCTGTTCGAAGACGGTACCGTTGAAGCCCACGGCTACGTGCCGCCTTCGGCCTGATCTGATTGCACTGCCCGCCGCACGCCAACGGGCGGCAACGTATCGAAGCCCCTCGTCCGCGAGGGGCTTCGGCGTTTCAACCCCCCATCGTCGACCACCGCGCAGCCCTTAAGATTGGAAGATCGCCGGCCGTATTAACACTGTCATGAAAGAAGAATTGCGCTCGCCCCTTCCTGCCGATCCGGCTGCCGATCCGCCGTCGTCCATCACCCGCGCCGTTGCGATTCACCCTGACCGCAAGACGGGCACGCTGCATGATGTGCAGCACGTGGTGATTCTGATGCAGGAAAACCGGTCCTTCGATCATTACTTCGGCACCCTGCCCGGCGTACGCGGCTTTGCCGACCCGCATCTGGTGCCTACCCCGGCCGGCAATGTGCTGACGCAAACCGACGGCACGACGCAATGCCGCCCTTACGCACTGCGCGCCGAATACGCCAGCGACACACCCGTCGGCTACATTACGCCGCACACGTGGGACGACGCCCAGCGCGCCTGGAATGATGGCCGCATGGACCAATGGCTGCCCGCCAAGGGGCGGCTGGGCATGGGCGCCTATGACGGCGCGGATGTGCCGTTCCAGACCGCGCTGGCTAACGCGTTCACGCTGTGCGATGCCTATCACTGTTCGCTACACGCCGGCACGAATCCGAACCGGCTGTTCCTTTGGACCGGCACGAACGACCCCGCCGGAAAGATGGGCGGCCCCGCGCTCGTCAACCACTTTGACCGCCTGGGCCCCGCGAGCGACGGCTACACCTGGACCACCTACCCCGAACGCCTGCAAGCGGCGGGCGTGGACTGGCGCATCTACCAGAACATGGCCGACAACTTCAACGACAACCCGCTGGCCGGCTTTCAGCAATACCGCCGCCAGCACGCCAGCCACGAGGCCAGCGCGCCATTGCGCGACCGTG
>CAJYKY010000528.1 GCA_913775005.1 uncultured Achromobacter sp. | reverse complement strand
GCCGCACGCCCACGCGCTCGACCAGCGCGCCCTGCGCGAAGCCGAAGATGCAGACGATGGGAATCATGACCCAGTAGTTCACGCCCAGTCCGACAAGCGTCAGACCGACGAGCGCACCCAGCATCAGGGCTTCGCCCTGGCCGAAGTTCAAGGTGCCGGACGTGGCGAAGGTGAGCTGGTAGCCGAAGGCAATGACCGCGTAGATCATGCCTAGCGCGATACCGCTATAGATGAGCTGTAGAAGAATCATGGTGTGTGTCTTGAGGCGCTGTGTTCCGTCCCAACCCCCTTGGGCAGAACGCTGTTATCAGACGGCGGCATGCCCCACGCCCTGGCCGGGCGCGGGCGGCGGCGGCCGGGTAGCCGCCGCCTACGTGCTTACTTAAGACTTAGTTGGCCTTGACGACCTTGCCGCCCTTGACCTCGCCAATCACCACTTCCTTGGCGGTGATCGCGTCGTGGTTGTCGTGCGAGAACGGCTTGTTGTAGGTCATGACCACGCCTTCGACGGGCGTTTGCAGGTTTTCAAGCGCCTCGCGGACCTTGGGGCCGTCGGTGGAGTTGGCCTGCTTGATGGCCGCGGCCAACAGGAAGATCGAGTCATAGCCCTGGGCCGCCGACACCGGGGAATCGATGCGGTTGTTCTTGGGCTTGAACTTGGCCAGGTAGGCGTCGATGAACGCCTTGCGCTTAGGCGTGTCCGGGTCCTGGATGAAGGTCTGCGGCATGCGCGCGCCTTCGCCATTGGCGCCAGAGTTGTCGATGTAGTTGGCCATCGACAAGGTCCAGCTGCCGATGATCGGCACCTTCCAGCCCAGCTTGGTCATGCCGTTGGCGATCTGCGCCAGTTCCGGGCCGATGCCGTAGGTCAGCACGGCTTCGGCGCCTGCCGCCTTGGCCTTCAACAGCTGGGCCGTCATGTCGACGTCCTTGATGTTGAACTTCTCAACGGCCACGGGCTTGATGCCCTTGGCGTCCAGGGCCTTTTCCAGATCCTCGCGGCCGAGCTGGCCGTAGTTGGTGGAGTCAGCCAGGATCGCGACCTTCTTGAAGCCGCGGCGCGTGACCGCTTCTTCCACGATCATCGGCGCCTGGATGCTGTCGTGCGCCGCGTTGCGGAACACGTAGTTGTCGGGGTATTCCGGCGCCTTGAACTGGTGCGTGATCACGCTGCCGGTCGCCACGTTGTTGAAGACGGGGATCTTGGCGTCCTGGTAGAACCGCTGCGAGGCCAGCGCGACACCGGTGTTGATGTAGCCGACGGTGGCGGCAACCTGTTCCTTGTTGATCAGCTCCTGGGCGATCTGCACGCCGCGCTCGTTCTTGGCTTCGTCGTCGCGTTCGACGGCGACCAGTTGGCGCCCGAGGACGCCGCCATTCTTATTGATCTCTTCAATCGCCAGGCGCACGCCGTCACGCATGCTGACGCCCATTGAGGAAGACCCGCCGGTGTAGGGGCCGGCGACGCCGATCTTGATGGGATCGGCGGCGTAAGACGCGGCCGATGCAGCAAATGCAAGGGTTCCTGCCAGCAACTTCAAACGAAAATCCATGAATGTCTCCGTTGTAATTAGATTGACTGCGTGGAAAACCAAAGCCGGCGCCGGGCGGCGGGGATCAATGTTGCGGCGCGCTCCTGTGTTGCGTGTTGTGACTGTCTGCTTAATCGCTTACGCGAATCTGACCCGGCGGGGGTTTTCCGCGTAAATACCTAGTACGGGCGGACGGGTGGCGCAGCGGACAGGCGCGTTGGCCGCATGCTAGCCACCGGGGGACGGCGGCGCGCGGAAAATCCTTCCGCACTCGACTGGAAATTTATTCCTGACGGGCCGGCAGGCCGCGTGGCCATTGGGAAGCCTGTTGGCACACGCTTTCCAGCCATAGGGAAAACGCTTGGACGGCGTTGCCGGGCGGCCGCGTGGTTTCGGTGCACAGGTGATATTGGGATTCGCCGGGAATATCGATGTCCAGCACGCGCACGAGCTTGCCTTCGTCCAGCCATTCCGCCGCCAAGGTACGGCGGGTTAAAGCCAGACCCTGACCGGCGCGCGCCGCCGCCAGCATCATGCCCAGGTCCACCAGCCAGACGCCGCGCGACGGTTCCGGCCAGTCCAGCCCAGCCTGGGCAAGCCACGGACGCCAGGGTTCCATCGGGCAGCGCAGCAGGTCGGCGCGCGTCAGGTCTTGCGGGCGGTGAAAGGGGCCGTGCCTGGCCAGGTAGTCGGGCGAGCACACGGCAAAGACGTGGTCCGTGGTCAGCTGGCGGGCGTTCAAGCCGGGATATTTGCCGCTGCCAAAGCGGATCCAGACATCGGCGTTGGGCGGCATGATGTCCAGGTAGGGAATGGACAGCATGATTTCCAATTCCACTTCGGGATGCGCCGCCGTGAAGCCGGGCAGGTAGGGAATCAGCACCTGACGCGCGAAGGTCGGTGTGGAGACGACGCGCAGCGGTTCGAGCTTGGGTTCGCCGCGCTTGTGCAACGACGCGTCGGACAGCAGGTCCAGCGCCGTGCGCACCTGATTCAGGTAATCGCGCCCGGCGGCGCTGAGCGTCGCGCCCCGGCTGCTGCGGATGAACAGCGACACGTCCAGCAGGGCTTCCAGCGCGGCAATGCGCTTACCGATGGCGCTGGCGGTGACGAACAGCTCTTCACTGGCGCGTTCAAAGGAACCCAGCCGCGCCGCCGCTTCGAATGCCTGGATCGCCGCCAGCGGCGGCAGGCGCACGTCTTTGGAAGGGGGGGAACCGCGCATGATCGTCTGGCGGGCCGGCCTTGCGCCCGACGAAAGAATGGCAACGCCGGGGATTATAAAAGTGAAGGCTGGGTCGGGGCGTCCCCGTATTCCCTGATTGCTGCCGGCGGGATCATGCGTCCCGCCTGATGCGCTGCGGACTGCGGCGCGGCCGTTATATGCCCTTGACCGCCAGGCTGATCGCCAGCCCGACCATGACCACGGCGATGACGCCATCCAGCACCCGCCAGGCCGAGGCGCTGGAGAAGAAAGGCGCAAACAGCCGCGAGCCGATGCCCAGGACGGCCAGCCACAGCACGCTGGCGGTGAAGGCGCCTGCGGCAAATGCCATGCGGGCATCATCAAAGCCATGCGCCAGCGAACCGACCACCACCATGTCCAGCCAGAAATGCGGATTCAGCAACGAGAAGCCCAAGGCGCCCAGCATGGCGGCGCGGCGCGACGGTGCAACGTCGCGCGCGGCCGCCAGACCGCCGTTGGCGCTCCATGCACGCCGGGCCGATTGCAGGCCATACCAAGACAGGAAGACCACGCCGAACCACAGCACGGCGGTCGTCAGCCACGGAAACCACGCGGTCAGCGCTTGCAGGCCAGACACGCTGGCAAAGATGAACACGGCGTCGATCAGCGCGCAGATGGCCACGACGCTAAGCAGATGCGCGCGCATGAGGCCCTGGCGCAGGATGAACGCGCTTTGCGCGCCCACGACGGCGAACAGGCCCAGGCCCGTGGCGGTGCCGCTGGCCCAGGCGGTCAGGAAGAGGGGGGACGAAAGGGTGGCAAACATGATGCGGATACCTGTAACTGCAACGCCTGTGGCGGCGCTTTGATGGCTGCTCCGGACGCATTGCGCAGTCCGGCGATGACAGATTGTCCCTTGCGTAGGCGATGAAATACAGCTAATTTTCCTTCACTATATTAAGTAAAACTTAAACCGTATTTTTTTGCTTCCTCTATGAAAATCGATCATGGCAACTTGCGGGCGCTGGCCGCCGTGGTGCGTGAAGGCAGTTTCGAACGCGCGGCGCTGGCGTTGAGCGTGACACCGTCGGCCGTGTCGCAACGGATCAAGGCGCTGGAAGACCGCATGGGCCGCTTGCTCGTGCAACGCACGGTGCCGGCGGCGGCCACCACCGACGGCAGGGTGCTGGTGCAGCTGGCCGAGCAGACGGCGCTGCTGGAGCACGACGCGCTGAACCGGCTGGGCGTTTCGGACGACGACGTGCCGCACGCCAGCATCCCCATCGCGGTCAACCACGACAGCCTGGAAACCTGGTTTGTGGATGCGGCCTTGCAGTTCTCGTCGCGCACGCGCGCCACGCTGGACATGCAGTCTGAAGACCAGGACCACACGGCCGCCTTGCTGCGCAATGGTTCCGTGCTGGGCGCGGTGACGACGCTGGCCGACCCGGTGCAAGGCTGCCGCATCCACGCGCTGGGCAGCATGCGCTACGTGGCCACGTGCACGCCGGACTTTCACAAGCGCTACTTCGCCAGCGGCGTGAATGCGCAGACGCTGGCGCAGGCGCCGGTGCTGGTCTTCAACCGCAAGGACGCGCTCCAGGCGCGTTTCGCGCATAAGATTTCGGACCCCACGCCGTGGCAGCCGCCCGTGTGGTGGGTGCCGTCCACGCGCGCGTTCGTGCAGGCAACGCTGGGCGGATTGGGCTGGACCATGAACCCGCTGCCGCTTGTGCAGGAACACCTTGACGCAGGTCATCTGGTGCTGCTTCGGGGGCGCGCGTGGGAAGACGTGCCGCTGTACTGGCAGCATTGGCGGGTAAACTCCGAGGCGATGGAAGCCTTGACCGATTCGGTTCTGTCGGCCGCCCGCAGCTTGGTCCGGCGGCGTTAACCCACTAGGAGGACACCCCCATGAACATCCGCAAGTTCGCAGTCATTGCCGCCCTGGGCCTGTGCACGGCCGGCACGGCTTGGGCGAAGGACTATAAGGTCGGCCAGATCGAAATCGACGACCTGTGGGTCCGCGCCTCGGCGCCGGGGCAGTCCAATGGCGCGGGCTATATGGATATCGACAACGACGCCAAGGCGGCAGACCGCCTGTTGTCGGTCACGTCGGACGCGGCAGAACGCGTCGAACTGCATACCGTGCAAACCGAAAACGGCGTGTCCAAGATGCGCCAGGTGGAAGGCGGTATCGCCTTGCCGGCCGACACCGAAGTCAAGCTCAGCCCGGGCGGCTACCACGTCATGTTCATCAAGCTGCGCGCCCCATTCAAGGACGGCGCCACCGTGCCCGCCACGCTGAAGTTTGAAAAGGCGGGTGACGTCGCCGTCGAATTCAAGGTGAAGCCGGCGTCGCACAACCCCGGCATGAGCCACGATCACGGCGCGATGAAACACTAAGCCCCGGCGAATGCGCGGGATGTAAAAAGGGCGGCCGAAAGGCCGCCCTTGTTCTATGCCGTCAGCCTATCAATACAGGCCTTGCTGGCGCATCGCGTCGGCCACCTTGACGAAGCCGGCGATGTTGGCGCCGTCCAGGTAGTTCACGTATTCGCGCTCGCTATGGCCGTGGCGCACGCAGTTTTCGTGGATGTCGCGCATGATGGCGTGCAAACGGCTGTCGACTTCTTCGCGGGTCCAGGCCAGGCGCGCCGAGTTCTGCGCCATTTCCAGGCCCGACACGGCCACGCCGCCGGCGTTGGTGGCCTTGCCCGGCGCGTACAGCACGCGCGCGGCGATGAACGCCTTGGCGGCATCCAGCGTGGCCGGCATGTTGGCGCCTTCGGCCACGCACAGCACGCCGTTCTTGATCAGCGTCTGGGCGTCGGCCAGTTCCAGCTCGTTCTGCGTGGCGCAAGGCAGGGCCACATCCACCGGCACGTGCCACGGGCGCTTGCCGGCTTCGTAGGTCAGGCCAAATTGCTTGGCGTACGTGTCCAGGCGGCCGCGCAGGTCGTTCTTGATGTGCATCAGGGCCACAAGCTTCTCGTGCGTGAAGCCGGCTTCGTCCACGACGGTGCCATTCGAATCCGACACGGTCACGACCTTGGCGCCCAGCGACATGGCCTTTTCAATGGCGTATTGCGCCACGTTGCCCGAGCCGGACACCGACACGCGCAGGCCGTCGAACGACTTGCCCACGCGCTTGAGCATTTCTTCAGCGAAGTAGACCGTGCCGTAGCCGGTGGCTTCGGGGCGGATCAGGCTGCCGCCGAACGTCAGGCCCTTGCCCGTGAAGACGCTGGCGGTGGAGTTCGACAGCTTTTTCATCATGCCGGCCATGAAGCCGACTTCGCGCGCGCCCACGCCGATATCGCCCGCCGGCACGTCGGTGTCCGGACCCAGGTGGCGATACAGCTCGATCATCAGCGCTTGGCAGAAGCGCATGACTTCGGCATCGGACTTGCCCTTGGGGTCGAAGTCGGAACCGCCCTTGCCGCCGCCCATGGGCAGCGTGGTCAGCGAGTTCTTCAGCGTCTGCTCGAAGGCCAGGAATTTCAGGATGGACAGGTTCACCGAGGGGTGAAAGCGCATGCCGCCCTTGAACGGGCCGATGGCTGAGCTGTGCTGGATGCGGAAGGCACGGTTGACCTGGGCACGGCCCTGATCGTCGGTCCAGCACACGCGGAACTGGATCACGCGTTCGGGTTCCACCAGACGCTCAAGCAGCGCGTGCTCGGCGTAGTGCGGGTGCTTTTCGATGAAAGGCCACAGGCTCAGCATCACCTCCTGGACGGCTTGCATGAATTCCGGTTGCTGCGGGTCGCGCGCGGCGACGCCACGCAGGAAGTCGTCCAGACTCTGCACTTTCAACATGATCTCCTCGGGGGTGCTTCGAACAGGTGCGGTTTGCGCCAAGACTGCGCCAAACTGGGGCGCAAAATCATTATTCTGGTGCATCAACTGCACCGGCTTGGTGCGCAAGTGTAGGGAAATTTGCTGCCCTGCGCAAAGCTGAAAACGCGGCCAGCGCCTTGATATCAAAGCGTTTTTTCTCGTCGATTATTGGGGTCGCATCAAATGCGTAGGGCTTGGAAATCTGGCCATTCCCGGATTCATTTCTACATGATGCTTGAATTTACAGGGAAAATTGATGTGTCACCGTTTTATTCGGTGTTTCTTGATAGGCCGAGAATGCGGCTATGCCCCGTAAAACAAGGGCAAAACGGCAGAAGCGTTGACCGTCGGCCTACCAGATTGCTATCAATGTGTCCCCATAATTTATTTGATCTGCATCAGCGCCAGGCCAGCCCCCAAGATCATCAGAACAGCACCCACCACGCGGTCCACCAGCCGTTGCCGATCTAGCAGCACCCGCCTCAGGCCTTCGGCCGAAATCGACCACGCCCCCACGCTGAACCACAGCCAGTGCGCCGCCGACATGAACAGGCCATAGCCGAATTGCTGCGCGAGCGGAGTGCCGGGCGACACCACCTGGGTGTACGTGCTGACGACAAACAACGTTGTTTTCGGGTTCAGTGCATTGGTCAGAAACCCGTGGCTCATGGCCTGCCAAGCACTGATGGCCGGGCGCGCTGACAGATCCTGGCTGACCTGGCTGCGGTTAAAGAATGACCGCCAGCCCATGTAGACCAGATAGCAGGCGCCGGCGAGCTTCACGCCCTCCAGCACCGCCTCTGCGTGATGGGCGAGCAGGCTGACGCCGAACATCGTGTAGAACACATGCACCTGCACCCCCAGCGCGATGCCCAGCGCGCAGACGAGCCCGGTGCGCCGCCCAAACAGATAGCTGTAGCGCGTGATCATCGCAAAGTCCGGCCCCGGGCTGATGACGGCAAGGACGGTGATAAGGGCAACGGCGAACAGTTCGGTCATGGCAGGGGCAGGGTGAGCATCGGGGAAGGAAACCGGATGCGCATTCTGCAAGGCTGGCGCCCCGCCGAAAAACGATTTTTAATGCCGGATATCCGTCAGGAAAACTCACCGATTGCGATGAAGCTACCGCCCTTGAATGCCTTGCGCGTCTTTGACGCGGCCGCCCGCCATGCCGCGTTTGGCCGCGCCGCAGAGGAGCTGCACGTGACGCACGGCGCGGTCAGCCGGCAGATCAAGCAGCTGGAAGCTTCGCTGGGCGTGACGCTTTTTGAGCGCCGCAATCGTGCTGTTTTCCTGACCGATGCCGGGCGCCAGCTGCTGGCCGTCACGCAAGCCATGTTCGAGCAGTTGCGGGCGGGGCTGGCCCAATTGCAGCAAGTGGACGTGCAGGCGCCTTTGGTGCTGTCCTGCGAACCGACCATCGCCATGATGTGGCTGATTCCGCGCCTGCCGGATTTCCAGCGCGCGCATCCCGACATCCAGGTGCATCTGTACGCGGCGGGCGGCGCGGTGGATTTTGCCGGGCAGGGCGTGGACGTGGCTTTCCGGCGCAACGACTTCGAATGGGACGCCGCGCTGCATGCCGAGCCGGTCTGCGAAGAGTGGATGGGGCCGGTGTGCCGGCCGGGTCTGATAGAGGCGGCGAAATGGCGCGAGGGGCAGGCGCTGGGCAGCGCGACGCGACCGCGTGCGTGGCGCCAATGGGCG
>CAJYKY010000527.1 GCA_913775005.1 uncultured Achromobacter sp. | reverse complement strand
CGCTGACCGTCACGCAGACGGCGGCCTTCAACGATTCCGCCAACTGCTGCAAGGCGCCGCTGGCGCCCGCGATCACCACGCCGCCCCCGCAAATGATCACGGGTGCGCGCGCGCCAATCAGCCGCTGCGCGGCACGCGCCACGTCTGCGGGGTCCGGCGCGAAACGCATCGCGGGGAAACGGCCATGCTCGGGCTGCGCCCAGATGTCCGATGCATCCACTTGCTGCTTCATCACGTCGTACGGAAAGCACAGATGCGCCGCACCCGGCTTGCCGGTCGTCATGGCGCGAAACGCCGCGCGCACCATGCCGGGGATCTGGTCCGCGCGGTCGATCGTGCGGTTCCACTTGGTCAGCGGACGGTACAACGCTTCCTGGTCCAGCTCGGTCAGCGGGTACTTGCCGCGAGAGCCCACGGCCACGTCCGACGTAATACCCAACACGGGGATCGACGATTCATTCGCTTCCACCAGGCCGGGCAACAGATAGGTGGCGCCACCGCCGCTGGGGCCTTCGCACACGCCGACCTTGCCGGTCACGCGGGCGTAGGCATCCGCCATGTAGCCCGCGCTGCGTTCATCGCGCGTCAGGATGTGCTGCATGCCGTGGTCCAGGCGGTACAGCGCGTCGTAGAACGGCAGGCTGGTGTCACCGCAAAGGCCAAAAATATGTTTGACGCCGTTGTGTTGCAGCATCCGCACCATGGCTTCGGCGCCGGTCAAATTTTCCATGTCATCTCCACGTGTTGCACGGGCATGGCGGAACGCCGCAGCGTCCCGCCCATTGCCGCTCAGTTATCCAGATTGATGTTGCTGCTCTTGATGAATGCGCTCCAGCGGTCGTATTCCGACTTCACGTACGCATCCAACGCGGGGCCGTCCGAGGCCACGATCTCAAAACCTGCCTCGGTGATCTTCTTCTTGATCTCCGGGTCCGCCAGCACCGCCTTGAAATCCGCGGTCAGCTTTTTCACTGTGGCTTCGGGCGTGCCCTTGGGCGCGAACATGCCGCTCCACGAATACGCCACAAAGCCCGGGAAGCCCGACTCGATCACGGTCGGCACATTGGGCAGTTCCGGCAGGCGCTTTTCACCCGCCACCGCCAGCGGCTTGATCTTGCCGCCCTGGATCTGACCGCGCAGCGCCGCGAAACTCAGCCACGTCATATTGGCCTGTCCGCCCACCACGGCCTGGATGGCCGGGCCGCCGCCGCCGTAAGGCACGTGCAGCAATTCCACTTTCGACAGGCGCTTGAGTTCTTCCGGCGCCAGGTGGTTCAACGAACCGACACCGGTCGAGGCGTAGTTGAATTTGTTCGGCGCTTGCTTCGCGGCGGCGGCCAGGAATTCTTTCAGGTTATCCCCAGGCACGCTCGGGTTCGCGCCGATCACGAGCGGAAAGCGCACCGTCTGGCCAATGGCGACGAAGTCTTTGAACGTGTCGTAGGGCAACTTGGGCTTCACGGCGGGGTTGATGCCGTGATTGTCGAAACTGACCAGCAGCGTATTGCCGTCTGGTTCGGCGCGAGCCACAAAGGCCGTTGCGATCTGGCTGGCGGCGCCCGGGCGGTTTTCCACCACCACGGCGCGCCCGCCCAATTGCTGCGACAGGCGCGGCTGCAAGATGCGCGCCAGGATGTCGGTGCTGCCACCGGGCGGATACGGCACGACCAGAATCAAAGGCCGTTCTTCCGCAGCAGCGGGCGCGCTCAACATCGCGCCCCCCACTGCGGCCAGCGCGCATAAGCCCGCCGCGAACCGTTTCATCGTATAAGTCATTTTTTTTCCCCTGCTGTTGTGGTGTTGGCCGGCGCTGCCGTGGCGGGTTCGGCCTGGTCCCGCATGTAAATCGTTGAGAACCCGGTGCGGATCACGTCGGTGATCTGATCCAGCCGGCGTCCGATATGGGTGTTCATCAGGCCGGGCAAAGCGTCCAGATCGCGGCGCTCCAGCGCTTGCACGATACGTAGGTGTTCGCCCTGCGTGTGGCTGCGTCTGCCCTGCTGCATGTCGATCCAACGAACGAAATGGATGCGGGCGTTGACGCTTTCCAGCGCACGCACAAACTCGTCGTTGCGCGAAAGCCGGGCCAAGCTCAGATGAAAGGCTTCGTCCAATTCCAGCAGGCGCGTCGCGTCGCTGTCTTCGGGTTCGTCGCGCGACCGCTCGACAAACTGGCGCAGGGTAGCCAATTCTTCATCGCTTGCGCGCTCACACGCTGCGCGCACGATGCCCGCTTCCAGCACGGCGCGGTACTCGTACAGGCTATGGATCTGCTTGGCATCCAGCAACCTGGCGATAAATCCCCGGTTCACCGAACGCGTCAGAAAGCCTTCGACCATCAATTGATTCAACACTTCGCGCAGCGGCGTGCGGCTCACATTCAGGCGCCGCGCCAGCTCGACTTCGTTGATGCGCTCGCCGGGCTTGAATTCAAACCGCACCGCCATCGCTTTGACGGCGCCATACAGTTCGGCCTGACCCGCGGAAGTACGCGAGGCGGGTCGAATGGCGTTGGGCGACGAGTTCATGAAGTGCATACTAAAGTGCATACACTTTGATTCGCAAGCAGGGTTTGCCCGAAAGCGGGACTGCGCTGTAACCAGCAGACGCGCGAACGCCCGCCCCGTCGTAAATGGGCGTCCGCGTTCAGCGGGGTGAATCAGAAGATGGGGAGCGAAGGCGCGCGTCGCGCCAGGATTACAGGCCGGTATCCAGCGTGTAGTGCGCGCCGTCGCGGTTTTCCAGCGTCAGCGTTGACAGCGTGGGCGTGGTGGCGGTGGCGTCTTGCTGCACATGGATGCGCAGGTTGGCCAGCGGAACGTCCCAGCCGCCGGTGGCGGGTTCAGCCGTGACGTCAGCCAGCAGGGCCAGACGTTCGGCGACCTTGCGGGCATCCGCCGCACGGGCATCGATGCGCAGCAGGCTGCGCGCGCCGTTCGGATGCGCCATCAATTCGGGCGACCAGACGCACTCGGGCGTCAGGTGGCCCGAATTGATGGCGCATCCGAACGGCGCGCGCAGCCTGCTGCGCATCGATGCCCGTGCGGCGGATGCCCGCAAGGTCGCCGAACGTCTGGCCCTGCTGGCTGAC
>CAJYKY010000526.1 GCA_913775005.1 uncultured Achromobacter sp. | reverse complement strand
GCCGGATACCACGGCGCGGACGCCGGGTACACGGGTTCGCCCGCAGCCTGCTTGCGCTTGAATTCGCTGGACTTTTCGTAGGGGAAACGATTGCGCGACAAGGCCACGCCCTTGGGCGTCGCGCGGTTGGCAAAGCCGGCGATGTTGTAGCGCGGGCCGGGGCCGTAGGGCGGAAACGGACCTGCGTCCAGCACCAGGCCGCCCTCGACGTTCAGGTTGCCGACCAGCGTGTTGAGCATGGCGATGGCGTAGGCCGTGTAGAAGCCCGCGCCGCTCATCGTGCCGCCGTGCGCATCGGCCACGGCGCGCTTGCCATAGCTGGTGAAGCGCTGCGCCAACGCGGCGATCTTGTCGGCGGGTACGCCGGACAATTGCGCATAGTCGTCGAGCGTCTTGCGGTGGGATTCTTCGCGCAAGAGCGTCAAGGACGAGCACACGCGGACCGGGGCGCCGGATTGCGCCAGGCCCGGCGCGGCGATGGCTTCGTCGACGAACAGCGTGGCCGGGGTGGCGATGGTGTGCGGGGCCAGCGTGCCATCTTCCTGACGCACGACGTAGACGTCTTCCCATTTTTCGTCGGCGTCGGCGGGGCGCGGCCAGCCCAGGTCGGCGCCTCGCAAGAAACTGCCCAGGCGCGGGTGTCCGGGTTCGGCCACGACCAGATGGGTGGCGTTGGTCCACGCCGCTTCGCCCGCCGCCTTCATGGCGTCGGGGCCGGGTTGGGCTAGCGCGCGGGCGTCGTAGCGGTCGTTATCCAGAATCCAGCGGATGAGGCCCATGGTCAGCGCCAGGTCTCCCGCCGGGTTCACGGGCAGCCATTCGTTGCCGGAGCCGGCCGACAGGCTCGACGTGGCGGGCAACATGGGCGACACGACGACATAGGTGAAGCCGCTCTCTTCTGGCCGCACGCGCGCTTCGGCCAATTGGCGGGCCTGGCGTTGGAAGGGGTTGCCGGCTTGCGCGGGCGCGGCGCCGATGAACAGGCCGAAGCGGGCGTTGTCCCAATCGGGTTTGCCGTGCGGCATGCCTTTCAAGTCGCCCAGCGCGGCGCCAGCGCCGACGCGGAAGCTTTGTCCGCAATACGAGCCGTGGTTGCTGACGTTGACGGTACCGAAGGCTTGGGCGGCGAAGCGCTGGATCAGCGGGGTGCGGCCTTCGTTGGAGGCGTCGGTGAACAGGAACTGGTTGACCTTGGCGCCGTATTCGGGGTTGGCGGGGTCGAGCAAGGCGTCGCGGTCGTAGATGGCGCGCAGGCCATCCACATGGCCTTCACCAAAGAGGTCGCCGCCTTCGCACACTTCCTGAACGAGTTGTTCGAACGAGATGGTTTGCCATTTGCCGTCGCCGCGCGCGCCCACGCGCTTGAGCGGTTGCAGGACGCGGAAGGGGCTGTTCAGCTGTTCCAGCATGGCCGAGCCGCGCGCACAGGAGGTGGCGCGCCCTTCCAGGCCGTTATCGCCGCCCAGTTGGGCGTAGACGTCGCGCACGGGGGTTTCCATGGCGGCGGGCCGGGTGGTGGCGAGCGGGTGATAGGGGTTGCCGGCGACGCGCAGGATGCGGTTTTGTTCGGTGTCTACGCGCAGCCGCACGCCGCACTGCGTCCAGCAGCCCAGGCAGCTGGAGGGGCTGACGGTTTGGCCGGGTTGGGCGCTGAGGTCGCCGGTCAGCGGATCGATACGGAATTCGGGTGTGAGCGAGTTGCCGCGTACGGCGTGAGCGGTGGGTACGCCGGCGGTGCCGTGCGCGAGTCCCTTGACGGCGCGCGTGACAGTTTCGCCGTAGCCGGCGGCAAAGGCGGCCATGCCACCGGCGACGAGTCCGCCGCGGACCATTAGCTTGCGGCGGGCCGCGTCAGGCCGAGCCGCATCAGGCCGGGCCGCGTCAGGCCGGGCCGCGTCAGGCCGCGCCGCGCCGGGCGCGGTGGCGTTGTCGGCCGGGGCCGGGTTGTCGTCGGCGTTGTTGCCGGGTTTGTCGTCTGGGTGTTGCTTGTTCATTGCGTCGTCTTCCAAATGCTGTTGTCGGGCGGCCGGGTCAGGCCGCGATGCCGTGTGCGCGCGCCGGGAAGCGTTCCAGCGCCCAGGTCACGGCGGTGACCAGCGCCACGCACAAGCCCAGCACGCCCACCATGCCGAGCAGGCCGTCGCTGCCCCAAGGCATGTCGTACAGGTAGAGGCCGGCGCCGTACTTGGGCACGCCCTGCACGCTCATGAACACGACCCAGCGGAAGATCCAGGCGGCGCCCAGCATGGTCAGAGCCAGCGTGGCCGAGGGCAGCGGCGCGGCGAGCGTGCCGGCGGGCCGTTGCAGCAAGGCGATCATGCAGAACGCGGTGATGACCGCCCCGGCGAGGCTGATGCGCCAGATGGGAAATTCGGCGAAGAGCCGCAGCGCGGCGTCAAACGAGGGGTCTACGCCCAACAATCCCAGCAGCGCCCAGGCGCCGGCGCCCAGCGCCATCATGACGACGGCGGTCAGGCTGAGCTGGCGCATCAGGCCAACGGGCATGGCCTTGCTGCCACCGGGCAGCCAACGTCCGACCAGGAACATGGCGCCCAGCGCGCCCAGCCATGCGGTCAGGGCGAAGTTGATGGGCAGGAAGACGGTGTGCCACAAGGGCCGCGAGCGCAGCACCATGACTTCGGCGCCGGTGTAGACCAGGATGGACGCGGCGGACAGCGCGAGCGCGATGCCGATCAGGCGCATCCAGGTTTGGCGTCCCCACCACCACGCGGCGCAGAACAGCACAGTCAAGCCGACGAAGACGGGCAGCAGCAAGGCGCCCAGCCACATCCAGGACCACGGCGTGAGCTGCGTGTAGAAGTGCCAGAATCTTCCGGGTTGATGTAAGTCTGCAAGTAGAGAAACAGGCGCTGCAATGGCGGTGACGAGCAGTACGGCGCATGCCGACGGCAAGAGGCGGCTTGCGGGAGAGCCGGCTTGGCCGAAGGCGGCGAAGGCAGCGGTGAGTGCGGTGGTGGCGGCGATGCCGATAAGAAAGAAGTACTGCACGGCCCAGGGCAGCCAGGCGGCGTCGTACACGGGGGTGAGCAATTCCGAGATCTGCATGAGTGTCTCCGTCAATGGCTCAATGTCCGCCAGCCAGGCGCACGCCTGCCTGGCCGTCGATCTGATGCACAAAGGCGTCGGGCAGGCCGATGTAGTAGACGTGGGGGTCGGTCTTCATCTCGGGCTTGAGGACTTTGATGTCGGCTTTGTGTTCGACGAGCAGTTTTGAGATGGCGCTGTCGGGGTCGTTCATGTCTCCGATGACGCGGGCGCCGCCGACGCAGCTTTCTACGCAGGCGGGCAAGAGGCCGGCTTCCAGGCGGTGTTCACAGAAGGTGCATTTGTCGGCGGTCTGGGTGTCGTGGTTGATGAAGCGGGCGTCGTAGGGGCAGGCTTGAACGCAGTAGGCGCAGCCGACGCAGCGTTCGTTGTCGACTAGGACGATGCCGTCTTCCCGCTGGAAGGTGGCCTGCACGGGGCAGACGGGGACACAGGGCGGGTTGTCGCAGTGGTTGCACAGGCGCGGCAGCATGACCATGGCACTGGGAGTGCCGTTGTCGGGGGTGACTTCGTATTGAAGGACGGTGGTGCGGAATTGGCCGATGGGGGGGAGGTTTTCTAGCGAGCAGCTGACCGTACAGGATTGGCAGCCGATGCATTTGCGCATGTCGACAACCATGCCGTAGCGCTTGCCGGGGATGCCGGGGCGGCGCGGGGGCTGTCCGTTCAGGGGGGTGGCTTCGGCGTGAATGGGGATGACGGTGGCGGTGACGCCTAGGCCCAGCAGGCCTTTGAGAAAGCCGCGTTTGCTGGGTAGAGGGGGTTCGGGGTTGGGGGGCATTGCTTGGGGTCTCCGGACTGATAGCTATTTGTTGTTATTAACTTATCACTTGGGGTTATATAGAGGGTTGATTTGGGTCAAATTGGGGACGGGATTGGGGGGCTTGCGCGGGATTGCGTAGGCTTGCGCGGGATTGCGCGGGATTGCACCGGCTTGCACCGGCTTGCACCGGGTTGCGTGGGCCGCCGGGCGACCCGTGGGTGGGGTCGGCTCGGCCAACGATGACGGTCCGGCCCGCCGGGGCCGGACTACCCCTTCCTCATCCTCGTCGCCTTCGGCTTCCTTCGGATTCCGTCGGGCGTCACCGAACGGCCTCGCCAACCCCACCCACGGGTCACCC
>CAJYKY010000525.1 GCA_913775005.1 uncultured Achromobacter sp. | reverse complement strand
TGAAATGAGAAGGCGGACATGGGATCAGGAAAATTCGTTGATGATGGTTTGCGCCACGTCTTCCAGCGATGATCGCGTAGCCATGGCGCGGCTCTGGATACGGCGGTGCGCTTCGTTTTCGGTAATGCCTTCGCGCGCGATCAGCAGCGTCTTGGCCGTGGCCACCTTGCTGACGGCGGCGTAACGCCCTTCAAGCTTGCGCATATGGGCCATCGTGGCGGCCTGTTGGCGCCAGGCGGTGCGCGCCAACAGCAGCTGGGTTAACAGGCCAAAAGGACGGATCGGGCGTTCGATAACGCCGGTGCAGCCGCTATGCAGTACCAGTTGTAGCGTTGCGGGGTTTTCGTATTCAACGATACCGACCAGCGGCGGGCTCAATGCGTTCAGGCCGTCGGCCAGCTTCTGGATGGCATCGCGATAGTCTTCTTCGATAGGCAGAACAACCACGTCGGCGTCGGTGCAGAGCGTGTCGGGCAGCGGCCATTGCTGGGTCGGCACACAGCCAATGCGCTTCAGATGCGACATCAGCAGGCGCGATTCCGCGTCCTGCGGGTGCAGGACCAGCACGCGCAGGCCGTTCAATTCGCGCAGCGCCGTGGTGCTGCGGCCGGGCCGGGGCAAGGTGGCAGTCACGGTCGCGCCAGGGCCTCGGGGTCGAGCGCATGGTCCACCAGGTACGGCACCGGCCGCACCGCAGCGCGCGCGGCGTAGATGATCTCGAATTGGCGTTGCGCATCGATGCGCGCGATGCGCGGCCAAAGCGAGGTGTGTTGGGTATCGCCATCGATGGTGACCAAGCCTTGGGGCGCTTCGAACTGCGCGCCGTCCAGTGCCCGCACCAGATCGGGCAGGACCAGACCGCCCGCGCGGCGCGCGGCATGCGCCACCAGATGGACCTGGGAATAGGCGGCTTCGGCGCCCGCCGTGATCGGGCTGTCTTCGCCGAAGCGCGCATGGTAGGCCTGCGCGAACCGGCGGCTGGGCGCGGTGTCCAGCGACGCGAAGTACGGCGCGGCCGTGATATGGCCTTCCGCCTCTTCGGCGGTAAGCGCCGCCACGTCGGTCTCGTTGGTGGCCAGGCTGACAATGGGCATGCGCGCCGGGTCCAGGCCCAGCTCGCGGTAGGCGCGATACAGCTTGACGATGTCTCGTCCGACCATGGTCGAGTAGATGGCATCCGGCCGCAACGCCACGGCGCGCTTCAGCACTTCGGCAAGGTTTTTCTGAGGCGCGTTCAGCGGCAGATAGACTTCATCGACCACTTCGCCGCCCGCCTGCTCGTATAGCTCGCGCATGATGCGGTTCGATTCGCGCGGGTAGACATACTGGCCGCCAATGAACAGCACGCGATTGCCGAAGTGGCGGATCACATAGCTGGCCAGCTGCACCGAATTCTGGTTGGGCACGGAGCCGCCGTAGAAGCAGTAGGGCGAATACTCGAAGCCTTCATAGAGCGTGGCGTAGAACAACAGCGCGCGGCGGCTCTCGACGACCGGCAGCACCGCCTTACGGGTGCTGGACATATGGGTGCCGAAGATCAGCGGCACGCGCTCGTGGTCGCACAGCCATTCGGCGGCTTCGCGATAATCGGCCGGCTGGGCGCCGACGCGGGCGCTGACCGGGACCAGGGGAACGCCATCGATGCCGCCCGCCGCATTGACCTCGTCGATGGCCAGCAGCGTGGCGTTTTCCTGGGTGATCTCGGTGGCCGCTGTCAGGCTTTCGTGCGAAAACAGCAGGCCGACCCGATGGCCGGTGTGGGCGGTCACAGCGTCGTCCAGTCGAGCGAGCGCTCGAAAGCATGGGCGGCGCGATACAGCGTCGTTTCGTCGAAATGGCGGCCGACGAGCATCATGCCGACAGGCAGATCGTCTCGCAGGGCGCAGGGCACGGAAATGGCCGGGTGGCCGGTGACGTCAAAGGGCGCAGTGTTGGCGTTCATTTCAAGGGCGCGGGTCACGAAGAGGTCGGGCGCCGCGTCGGCATTGATGAGGCGCGGCGCGCGCATGGGCACCGTCGGCATCAACAGCAGGTCGACACGGTCCAAGGCCTGATCATAGGCCTGCCGCAGGCGGCGTGCCAGGTTTTGCGCCTTGCCATAGTACTGGCCGCCGTAGCGGGCATAGAAGTATTCGCCGGCCAGCAGGCAGGTCTTGACGTCGTGCGGGAATTCGTCGGCGTGATCGCGCCAGTGGCGTTGCGCTTGCATCAGGCCCGTCACATACAGGCCCTTCCAGTTGGTGCCGTAATTGAAGCCCTTCATCTGCTGGGTGGTGCCTTCGACCGCGATGGGCGTCCAGATGGCGTGACCCTTGCGGTGCAGCGGCACCGGCAGCTCGATCACGTCGGCGCCCAGCGCGGCCATTTCCCGGGCGGCCTTGCGCACGGCCTCGTCCACCTCGCTTTCACTGTTTGCCCAGCCAAAGCCTTCGGGCACGACGCCGATGCGCAAGCCCTTGAGCGGCATGCCCAGCACGTCGCTGTAGGAGGGGCGTTCGGCGGGCAGGCCCTGCTGGCGCGGGTCCAGTCCGTCCGGGCCGGCGATGGCATCCAGCAGCAAGGCGTTGTCAGCCACATTGGCCGTCATGATGCCGGCGTGGTCCAGCGTCATTTCGATCGGCATGATGCCGGTATAAGGAATGAGGCCATGGGTGGGCTTCATGCCGTAGATGCCGGAGTAGGCCGCGGGAATACGCACCGAGCCGCCCTGGTCCGTGCCGATGGCCATGTCGGCTTCGCCTGCGCCGACCAGCGCTGCCGCGCCCGAGGACGAGCCGCCTGCCGAATGTTCGGGGTTGCGCGGGTTGCGCACCGGGCCGGTGGCATTGGTATGGCTGCTGCCGGACACGCAGAAATATTCGCAATGGGCCTTGCCGACAATGCGGCCG
>CAJYKY010000524.1 GCA_913775005.1 uncultured Achromobacter sp. | reverse complement strand
TCGACGCCGGGCTTGGCGGCTTCCAGCAATTTGGCCAGGGCGTCCCAGCCGCCTTCGGGCGGGATGGGATCCAACGTGGTGCGGGAAGCGTTCGGGTTGGCGCCGCCGCCGCCGGCCATGGACTGGGCGAAGGCGGTGGCAACCGGCGCGCTGGCGGCAGCCAGGGCGAGCAGGGCGACACAAAGACGCGGCTTGATAGTCACGTGGGTATCCGTTAAAAGTCGTGGCCGAGCCGCACTTACGCGCGCGACCGGGCCGCTTGCTATACTTGACGACCGCCATTTTAGCCCCGGATACGATTTCAAAGGCGGAAGGCCGGAGTTGGAAGGCTAAAGGCCGGGGGGGCGGGTCGAAAGGTTGGGGCCGGGGGCCAAAGCCGAAGCTAAGCCCAAGCCAAGCCCAAAGCTTAAGCCCGGGCTGGCAAGCCATAGGCGGCACGCAGCGAAGGTATTGTCCTTCGCCAGCAAATTTCCGAATCCGCCTCGGAACATATAGACGAATCCATAAGCGCCATGCTGCAAATCTACAACACGTTATCGCGTACGAAAGAACCGTTCAAACCGGCCCAGGCTGGTCAGGTGCGCATGTATGTGTGTGGCATGACCGTGTACGACTTCTGCCATCTTGGCCATGCGCGCATGCTGGTGTCGTTTGACGTCGTGCAGCGCTGGCTGCGCGCCAGCGGCCTGGCCGTGGACTACGTGCGCAACATTACCGACATCGACGACAAGATCATCCGCCGCGCGGTTGAAACCAACCGCCGCATCGGCGACGTGACCGAGTTCTACATCGCCGCCATGCACGCCGACGAACGCGCGCTGGGCGTGGAATCGCCCGACCGCGAGCCGCGCGCCACGCAGTACGTGGGCGAGATGCTGGACATCATCGGCAAGCTTGAACAGAACGGCCTGGCCTACCAGGCCGACGACGGCGACGTGAACTACGCCGTGCGTGGCTTTGCCGGTTACGGCAAGCTGTCGGGCAAGACGCTGGACGACCTGCGCGCCGGCGAGCGCGTCGCCGTGGGTTCCGCCAAACGCGACCCGCTCGATTTCGTGCTGTGGAAGTCGGCCAAGGCCGAAGAGCCGGACGACACCAAATGGGAATCGCCTTACGGCATGGGCCGCCCCGGCTGGCATATCGAATGCTCGGCCATGAGCAAATCCCTGTTGGGCTTGCCGCTGGACATCCATGGCGGCGGCCCCGACCTGAAATTCCCGCACCATGAAAACGAAATCGCGCAGACCGAAGGCGCGTTCGGCGGCACGCTGGCCAACATCTGGATGCATTGCGGCCCGCTGATGGTGGACTCGGACAAGATGTCCAAGTCGCTGGGCAATTTCCGCACGATCCGGCAGACCGTGGCGCTGGGTGACCCGGCGGCGGACGACGCTGATTACCGCGTGAACCCGCGCGAGGCCGAAATGGTGCGCTTCTTCATCGTGCGCAACCACTATCGCAGCCCGCAGAACTACACGCCGGATAACCTGATCGACGCGCAGAACGCGCTGGATCGCCTGTATCAGGCTTTGCAGAACGTGCCGGCCGATGATCAGGGCATCGACTGGAACGAAGCGCAGGCGCAGGCCTTCAAGGCCGCCATGGACGACGACTTCAACAGCTCGGGCGCTGTGGCCGCGCTGTTTGAACTGGCGTCCGAGGCTAATCGCGCCAAGAGCGCGCGCGCGGCCGGGCAGATGAAGGCGCTGGCCTCGCTGCTGGGCTTGTTGCAACAGGATCCGGCTGCGTACTTCCAGTCGCCCACGCGCTATTCGGCAGCGGCCATCGAGCAAGGCGCGCGCGCCACGCTGGACGCCGACGCCATCCAGGCCCTGATCGACGCGCGCACCGCCGCCAAGGCGTCCCGCGATTTCGCCGAAGCTGATCGCATCCGCGCGCAATTGCGCGAAGCCGGTATTGAACTTGACGACAAGCCGGGCGGCTTGACGCAATGGCGTCGGGCGTGAGCCCAGTGGATACCCCCGACATGTCCACCGCCGAACTCGACATTCCCAAACCTGAGTATTGGGAAGCGGCCGTCGCGCACCTGATGCGGCGCGACCGCATCCTGAAAAAAGTCATCCCCCAGCACCCCGAGGTCTGGCTGACCTCGCGCGGCACGCCGTTCATCACGCTGGCGCGCGCCATCATCGGCCAGCAGGTGTCCGCCAAGGCGGCCGATGGCGTCTGGACCAAATTCATCGACACCGTGGGCAAGCGCCCCACGCCGGTCGCCGTCCTGCGCGTTGGCGTGGACGGGCTGCGCAAGGCGGGCTTGTCGCAGCGCAAAGCGGAATACGTGTTGGACCTGGCCGTGCACTTCGGTGAACGCCGGGTGCATCCCGAGAAATGGGCGGCCATGGACGACGAGGCCGTTATTTCTGAATTGGTCGCCATCCGGGGCATTGGGCGCTGGACGGCGGAGATGTTTTTGATTTTCAATCTACAGCGGCCTGACGTTCTGCCGCTGGATGATCCCGGGCTGCTCAAGGCAATCTCGCTACATTACTTCAGTGGCGAGCCTGTCTCGCGCTTCGAGGCTCGTGAAGTCTCGCTGGCGTGGCAACCCTGGCGTACCGTGGCAACCTGGTATTTGTGGCGCAGTCTGGAACCGACACCGGTCCAATACTGATGCACACCAGGCAGCCCATCTACGGAACCACACTACATGCGCAATACATTTCTGGAATTTGAACAGCCGCTGGCCGAACTTGAGAACAAGATCGAACAGCTGCGCTACGTGCAGGCCGACTCTGCGGTAGATATCTCCGACGAAATCGGACGTCTACAGCAAAAAAGCCAGACCTTGGCCAAGGAAATCTACGCCAAGCTCACGCCGTGGCAGACGGCGCTTGTCGCCCGCCACCCCCAGCGTCCCTACACGCTGGACTACGTGCGCGAAATGTTCACCGACTTCCATGAACTGCATGGCGATCGCATGTACGCCGACGACCAGTCCATCGTGGGCGGCCTGGCGCGCTTTAACGGCACGCCTTGCATGGTCATCGGCCACCAGAAGGGCCGCGACACCAAAGA
>CAJYKY010000523.1 GCA_913775005.1 uncultured Achromobacter sp. | reverse complement strand
CCGAAATCCCCCGCATCTTCTACGGGCCAACGCTTGCCCGATCTTGCTCCCCCTATTGGCGCCGCAATCTGCGGCTGATCGTGTTGCTGCTCGTCGTCTGGGCAGCGCTGACGTTCGTGCCCGCCTTCTTCGCGCGCAGCCTGACCTTCAACTTCATCGGCTGGCCCTTTGCGTTCTGGATGGCGGCTTACGGCGCGCCGCTGGCCTACCTGATCATCATCTGCGTCTACGCGCGCATCATGAACCGCGAGGACGAGCGCGCCCAGGGCGAGCCGCAGGAGTGGACGGAAGCGTGGGCCGAACCCCCCGCGCAAGACGCACGGGGGGACCGCTGATGCCGTTTTTCACCGGGGACACGCCCCAGGAATTCCGGATCCGGCTGCGCCGCATCTATGTGCTGTACACGGCCGGTTTTGCGCTGATGATCCTGCTGATGGCGCTGGCCGAAATCCTGGGCATGCCGCGCAACTGGATCGGCTATGTGTTCCTGCTGGTCACGGTCAGCCTGTATGCGGGCATCGGCATCGTGTGCCGGACCTCGGATCAGGTCGAATACTACGTCGCGGGCCGGCGCGTTCCCGCCATCTATAACGGCATGGCCACGGCGGCGGACTGGATGTCGGTGGCGTCCTTCATTGGCGTGGCTGGCACCTTGTACCTGACGGGCTACGGCGGGCTGGCCTACATCATGGGCTGGACGGGCGGCTATGTATTGGTAGCGATGCTGCTGGCGCCGTATCTACGCCGCTTCGGTCAATACACCATCCCCGATTTCATGGGCGCCCGGTACGGCGGCAACATGCCGCGTCTGGCGGGCGTGGCCTGCGCCATCCTGTGTTCGTTCACGTATCTGGTGGCGCAGATCTACGGCGTGGGCATCATCACCACCCGCATGACGGGCATTTCATTCGAGCTGGGCATCTTCGTGGCGCTGGGGGGCATGCTGGTCTGCTCATTCCTGGGCGGCATGCGCGCGGTGACGTGGACGCAGGTCGGGCAATACATCATTCTGGTCATCGCGTACCTGGTGCCGGTGGTGTGGCTGTCGATCAAGCACACCAATATGCCGGTGCCGCAGCTATCGGCCGGCGCCGTGCTGCAACAGGTGACCGAGAAAGAAATCTATCTGCAAAACGATCCCTCAGAGATCGAAGTGCGGCGGCTGTGGCAGCAGCATGCGGACGCCATGGCCAAGCGCGTCGAGGCGCTGCCGGAATCCTGGACGCTGGAAAAGGACAAGCTGCGCAGCCGCCTGGCGCAACTGAACGCCACCGACGCGCCGATGGTCGAGATCCGGTCGGCTGAACGCGAGCTGGCCTCGTACCCCGCCAGCATCGAAGAGGCGCGCATCGTCTGGTCGCAAGCGCGCGCCACCTTCGAGGCCCGGGCCGCGCCGCCCACGCCACACGCGGAACCCTTTCCCGCCAAAGATCCCGAAGAACGACGCAATATGCGCATCAACTTTTTGGCGCTGGTGCTGTGCCTGATGCTGGGCACGGCGGGGATGCCGCATATTCTGATGCGCTCTTACACCACGCCGTCGGTGATCGAGGCGCGCAAATCCGTGTGCTGGTCGCTGCTGTTCATCCTGCTGCTGTACTTCATGGCGCCCGCGCTGGCGCTGCTGGTCAAGTACGAGGTCTACACGCAGGTGGTGGGATCGAACTTCCTGAGCCTGCCCAACTGGGTCCATGCCTGGAGCGCGGTGGATAGCAATTTGCTGGACGTGGTCGACATCAACCGCGATGGCGTGGTGCAGCTAAGCGAAATCAGTATGGGGGCGGATGTGGTGGTGCTGGCCATGCCCGAGATCGGCGGGCTGCCCTATGTGATTTCCGGCCTGGTGGCGGCGGGCGGTCTGGCCGCGGCCTTGTCCACGGCGGACGGGCTGCTGTTGACCTTGTCGAATTCCTTGTCACACGACATGTGGTACCGGATGGTGTCGCCGCGCATGTCGGCCGCGCGGCGCGTGATGGTGTCGAAGATCCTGCTGCTGGTGGTGGCGTTTGGCGCGGCCTGGGTCGCGGCGCGCAAGCCCGCCGACATTCTGTTCATGGTGTCGGCCGCGTTCTCGTTTGCGGCGTCGTCGTTCTTTCCGGCGCTAGTCATGGGGGTGTTCTGGCGGCGCGCCAACAAGTGGGGCGCTACGCTGGGCATGGCCGCGGGGCTGCTGACCACGTTTTCGTACATGACCGTCACGCATCCGTGGTTGCGCGAATGGGTGCTGGGCATTTCGCGCACGCAACAGGTGGATCTGTGGTGGGGCATTCAGCCGATTGCGGCCGGCGTGTTCGGCGCGCCGGTGGCGTTCCTGACGATCATCGTGGTGTCTTTGCTGACGCCGCCGCCCGACCGCGCCACCTTGGCGCTGGTGGATTACTTGCGTCATCCGGGCGCCGCGCGCCCGCCAGCCGAGAACGCCTGAGGGCGGGGCGCGATCAGAGGACTTACTTTGATCCGGCCTCGCAGGCGTCGGCCCGGCGGTTATCGGGATCCGTGCAAGCGGCCCATACCGGCTGCGGCAGCGTTTGCAGCAAGGTGTAGACCTGCCCAGGCGCCCACAACCAGTGCACGCCGCCCGGCGTCTGGCCAGCGGCCTGCCAGATGCGCTGGCGCTGCGCGGCCGTCAGCACGTAGCGGCCATCGCTGCCGTTGTTACCGCTAGCCAGCACGGCTGCCGGGTTCCGCTTGGCGCCGTAGACATCGCCGTCCTGGGATTGCACGATGGCCCAGTCGTAATGGTTCGATTCCATCGCGGGCGCGGCCCAGTTCGGCCCCGGAAGCACCAGGATGGCGTGCTCAGCGGGGTGCTCTTTGTAGGGCAAGCCGAGCAGCAGCTTGCCGTCCTGCCATTGCAGCAGATCGGAAGAGCGTCG
>CAJYKY010000522.1 GCA_913775005.1 uncultured Achromobacter sp. | reverse complement strand
CAGGCGCGCAGTGATGTCGGCATTGCCCCCGGCGGCGGCTGGCACAATCAGCGTGATCGCGCGAGTCGGATAGTCGGCTTGCGCGGCGGTTCCGGCAAGGCAAAGCAATACGGCGGCAAGGCAGGTCGTGCGTTTCATGACGAATCCCGAGGCGTTGAGAGCTGCGCCATTTTGCGATCGCCACGAGCCACTGCCGTTTGTCTTTATCAGATGGATATTTGGAAAAACCTAAAGGTTTGATTTCTTGTTGGCGTCCGCTCGGGAACCCAGGCCGTAGCCCACGCCGGCCGCCACCAAGGCCACAACGGCGCCCAGCAGCGCGATCAACCCGGCCCCGTAGCCCAGCAGGTCTACGCCCGCCTTGACCCAGCCGCTGGCCGCATCGCCGCCGCGATAGACCACCGTGTCGATCACGCTTTTGGTCTTGTACTTGTCTTCGGGTGGCACGGCCGTGAACAGCATTTCACGCCCGGGGCGGATCAGCGCGTATTCGCCCGCGCGGCGAAGAATCATGGCGGCGGCCAGCACGCCAAAGACGGGGAACGCCGCCAAGGCCAGAAACGCAATTCCCACGGCCAGCGGTACCGCAGTCAGGAGAAACTTCAGCCCCAGCCTCTCGGCGATGCGGCCGGTGATGAATAGCTGCGACAGCAGCGCAAGCGCTTGCACGGTGAAGTCCAGCGCGCTGAACACGCGGATGCGCTGCGCGGTCGAGGCAAAGGTGTCAGCGACCAGCCGCGCCTGCTCCATGTACAAAAAGGTGTTCAGCGTGGCCAGCAACACCACCAGCAGTGAAATGCCCAGCAGAAATGGGGATTGGAATATCCGCGACAGGCCCGCGAGCACGCCGCCTTGGATCGGCTGGCGCATGTCGTCCGCCTGCGCGTCGTGGCGATGCCTGGCACGCCAGCGCAACAACCATTGCTTGAGCGGCAAGGTGGCGGTCAGCAGCAAGGCCGACAAGAGCAGCAGGCCCGCTGGACCCAATGCGCCGGCCAGTAGCCCGCCCAGCAGCGGTCCGCAAAGCCCGCCCGCGCTGGCGCCCGCCGCTATCAATGCGAACAGACGCTTGGCGGATTCCATGCGGAAGACGTCGGCCATCAGGCTCCACGCGATCGACACAACGAACAGGTTGAACACCGATAGCCAGACGTAAAAGCTGCGGGCCGCCCACACGCTATCGGGCCGCAGATGCAGCAAGGCGGCAAAGCCGGCCATGGTCAGGGCGAAGAGGCCGTAGACCCAGGTCAGCAACGTGGCGCGCGGCACGCGGGCGGAAAGCCAGCCGAACAGCGGCACGACGGCAAGCGTTGCAAAAAAGGTGGCCGTGAACAGCCATTGCAGCTGGTTCACGCCGGCCTGGATGCCCATCGTCTCGCGGATCGGGCGCAGCATGAAATAGCCGCAGAACAGAAAAAAGAAGAAGGCGAAACCGCAGGCGGCGGGAGCAATTTCTTCTTCATGGATGCCTAACGCCCGCGCCGCGCGCAAGCGCAGAGAGGAGAGGGCGGCGGCCATGGCGCTACGCCAGCAATGCGGCGATGCGTTCGCGCAAGGCAGCATCCGGCTGCCTGCCAAACCCAGCCAGCACGTTGTCGGCCATGTTGGAGGGCTTGGACGTGGCGGGGATGACGGCGGTGACGGCGGGATGCCCGATGATGAATTTCAGGAAGAGCTGGGCCCAGGACGTGCAGCCGATCTCGGCCGCCAGGGGCGGCAGCTCGCGGCCCTTGACCTGGCGGAACAGCGCGCCGTCCTGGAAGGGGCGGTTGATCAGCACCGCGACGCCATTTGCCTGGCAAGCGGGCAGCAGACGCTTTTCAGCACTGCGCGCACCCACGGAGAGATTCACCTGAAGGAAGTCGGGCTTTTCGCGTTCAACGAGTTCGGTCAGTTCGTCATGCGCATAGTCGGTGTAATGCGTGATGCCGATATAGCGGGTGATGCCTTGCTGCTTTAGTTCACGCAATAGCGCCAACTGGTTGCGGGTGTCGATCAGGTTGTGGACCTGGATCAGATCGAGCTTGTCGGTGCGCAGCCGCTTTTGGGACTGCCGCACCTGCTCCATGGCAGATTCCCGGCCCTGCGTGCCGATCTTGGTGGCCAGGAAATAGCGGTCCCGCGAGCCAGCCCCGGCGTCGCGTGCCAGCAGCGTGCCGACTACGGCCTCGGCCTGGCCATAGCTGGGCGCGGTGTCGATCAGGTAGCCGCCTTCCTTGGTGAAGATGTCCAGCACTTGCGCAAGCGGCGCCATGGCCTCGCGGTTGTCCGGCGACACGTTGAAGGTGTCTGCCGTGCCAAGTCCGATGACCGGAATTACCTGGCCCGACGCGGGAATGGGCCGTGTCAGCATCGCCTGCTTCATGCTGAGCGCCCTGGCGGCGCCCGCGGGCCCCAGTAGGGCGGCGCAGGTAGCGGTCTGGAGGAAGCGGCGGCGGTCGGGCATGGAGGGCTCCAAATAAAAAAGGCCTACATACGCATGTAGGCCTTTTGGGAAGAACTGGCTGTCAGAAAGACTCGCCGGTGATTCCGGCTTATTCCCGATTGCCGCCGAAGATGCCCAGCAGCATCAGCAGGTTCGAGAAGACGTTGTACACGTCCAGGTAAATGGCCAGCGTGGCGGACACGTAGTTGGTTTCACCACCGTTCACGACGCGTTGCAGGTCAACCAGCATGAAGGCCGAGAAGATCACGATGGCCATGACCGAGATGGTCAGCATCAGCGCGGGCAGTTGCAGGAAGATGTTGGCCAGAGCCGCCACCAGGATCACGACCGCGCCGATGAACAGGAATTTCTGCATCCCGGACAAGTCGCGTTTGATGGTGGTGGCCAGCGTGGCCATGGTGCCGAACACAATGGCCGTGCCGCCGAAGGCAGTCATGACCAGCTGCGAGCCGTTGCTCATGCC
>CAJYKY010000521.1 GCA_913775005.1 uncultured Achromobacter sp. | reverse complement strand
TGCCGTACACCAGCACGGTGATGCGGTCCGACAAGGCAAAGACCGCCTGCATATCGTGTTCCACCAGCAAGATCGTGTAGTCTCCGCGCAGCTGCTGAAGCAGCCGCGTCATCGCTTCGGATTCGTGTTGGCTCATGCCGGCCATCGGTTCGTCCAGCAACAGCAAAGACGGCTGGCACGCCAGCACCATGGCCAGCTCCAGCTGCCGCAACTCCCCATGCGCCAGTTCACCGGCCAAGGTGTGTGCGCGCGCTGACAGGCCGGCCAGCGCCAGCGCATCGTGCGCCGGTCCGGTCAGCGTCGCCGTCTGAAGCACCGGCTTCCAGAACCGGAAGCTGTGTCCGCGACGCGCCTGCACGGCCATCGCCACGTTCTCCAAGGCCGTGAAGGGCTTGAACACCGACGTAATCTGATACGAGCGCGCCAGGCCGTGCCGCACACGCTTGTCCACGGGCAGCCGAGTGATGTCGCGGCCATCCAGCCACACGCGGCCGGCGTCGGGCCGCAGCTCGCCGCTAAGCTGGCCGATCAGCGTGGTCTTGCCCGCGCCGTTCGGGCCGATGACGGCATGCAGTTCGCCTGCCGCGACGTCCAATGACAAGTTGTCGGTGACGGTCAAGCCGCCGTAGCGCTTGACCAGGCTTTCGACACGCAGCGCGGCGCTCATTGCGGTTCCTCCGAAGGCGCGTGCAACGGTCGGCGCGGCGGTGGGCTCGGCTGGCGCCACGGGGTCGCGGGCAGGTTGCCGTACACGCCCCGGCGCGACACCAGCACCACGCCGACAATCAACAAGCCCATGATCAGCATCCAGTGGCCGGTGATCAGCTTTAAGCCTTCTTCCAGCAGCAGGAAAGTCAGCGCGCCCACCACCGGCCCGAACAGCGTGCCGATGCCGCCCAGCACCACCATCACGATCAGTTCGCCGGACGTGGTCCACGCCAGGTAAGACGGCGACACGTACATCGTCAGGTTCGCCAGCAACACGCCGGCCACGCTGCACAGCATGGCGGACAGCACATAGGCGGCGAGCCGATAGCGCAGCGTGGGGAAACCCAGCGCGCGCATGCGCCGTTCATTGGCCTGGCAGCCGCGCAGCGCCATGCCGAACGGCGCGTGGATCAGGCGATGCATCAGCGCCAACACCGCCAGCAGCACGCCGAACGCGGTGCAATACAGCGCCAGCGGCGTATCCAGACGGAACGCGCCGAAGTCACTGCCCGCAAACAGCGACATGCCGTCGTCACCGCCAAAGCCGTCCAGCCCTGTCGCCAGAAAATAGAACATCTGCGCGAAGGCCAGCGTAATCATGATGAAGGCGATGCCCGACGTGCGCATCACCACATAGCCGCTGAGCAGGCCGACAAGCGCCGAGGCGCCCAGCGCGCCCGCCAGATGCAGCCAGCCGCTTTCAATGCCGTAATGCGACATCACGCCGACCGAGTAAGCGCCCAGACCCAGATACAGCGCATGCCCAAAGCTGACCATGCCGCCAAAGCCCAGCAGCAGATTCAGCGCCAGCGCGGCGATGCCGTAGACCAGCACGCGGCCGAACAACGCCAGCAGGAAGGGTTCATTCTGCCAGTGCGCGTAGACGGGCACCAACGCCAGCAACAGCAGCAAGGCGCCTGCCACGATGCTGCGGGGGGAGAGTTGAAGCATGCCGTTCCCCTTAGCCATGTTTGACAGGAAACAGGCCCTGCGGCCGCAAGGCCAGCACCAGCGCCATCACCACATAGATCAGCATCGACGCGATGGCCGGGCCGGCTGCGTTGGCGGCGGCGGGTGGCAAGGCGGCACGCAGCAGCGTGGGCAGCAGGGCGCGGCCCAGCGTGTCGATCACGCCCACCATCAAGGCCGCCAGAAACGCGCCGCGCACCGAACCGATGCCGCCAATCACGATCACCACCAGCGTCAGGATCAAAATGGGTTCGCCCATGCCGGTCTGCGCCGATAGAATCGGGCCGGCCATCAGCCCCGCCAAACCGGCCAGCACGGCACCCAGCACAAACAGCAAGGTGTTGAGCCGCGCAATGTTGACGCCCAGCGCACCCACCATCATGCGGTCCGTGGAACCCGCGCGGATCAACATCCCCAACCGAGTGCGATGGATCAGCACATAGCAACCCGCCGCCACCAACAGGCCCACCACGATGATCAGAAAGCGGTACAGCGGGTAGGTGACGCCCAGAATGTCGATCGTGCCGGACAGCCACGACGGCAAGCCCATGCTGATCGGCGCAGGCCCCCAGATGATGCGCGTCAGTTCGTTGAAGAACAGGATGAAGCCGAACGTAGCCAGCACCTGATCCAGATGGTCGCGCGGATACAGCCGCGCCAATGCGATGCGGTCCAGCAGCAGGCCCAGCGCGGCCATGCCCGCCACCACTGCGGCGGCGGCCAGCAGAAACGAGCCGGTGTGGCGGAACACGGTGGCCGCGATGAATGCGCCCATCATGTACAGCGAGCCGTGCGCCAGGTTGATGAAGTTCATGATGCCGAACACCAGCGTCAGCCCGGCAGCCAACAGGAACAGCAGGATGCCAAGCTGCAAACCGTTCAGCGCCTGCACCAGCAGCAGCGTCGTAGACATGACGATCACTTCATGACGCACTGGGCGGCGTACTGGTCCGACACTTTGCTCAAGTCGGGAAAGATGGGGCCCTTGTTCACGAACGCCACTTTGCCATCCGCGCCAGCCCCGCCGGTCATTTCCACGTCGGCGCGGAAAAAGCCTGCTACCGGAAAGTGATTGGGCTGATAGCGGAACTCGCCGCGCACCGACGCAAAGTCCGCCGCTTCCAGCGCCCGGCGCAGCGCGTCCTTGTCGTCCACCTTGCCGTCGGTTTTCTTCAACGCCGAGCCGATCAGCTGCGCGGCGTCATAGGATTGCGCCGCGTAGCTGGACGGTTCACGGTTGTATTTCTGACGGAACGCGGCGGCAAACGCCTGGTTGGCCGCGTTGGCCAGATCGGGCGAATACGGCACGTTGGTCACGGCGCCCAAGGCGTCTTTCTGCAATGCGGGCAGCGTGGCGCCGTCAATGGTGTCAACGGACAGAAGCGGGATCTTGCCGAACAGACCCGCCTGCCGGTATTGCTTGATGAAGTTCACGCCCATGCCGCCGGGAAAGAATACGTAAGCGGCATCCGGCTTGGCTTCGGCCAGCGCGGCCAGTTCCACGGAATAGTCGGGCTGGTTGACCTGGGTGAAGACTTCGTTGGCGATCTCGCCCTTGAAGAAGCGCTTGAATCCGGCCATGGCATCCTTGCCCGCCTGGTAGTTCGGCGCCAGCAGGTAGACCTTCTTGAAGCCCATCTGGTTAGCCATTTCGCCGCTGCCTTCGTGACGCTGCGTGTTGTTCCACGAGGTCGAAAAGAAGTACGGCGAACAGTCCTTGCCTGCAAGGTTGGTGGGACCGGCATTCGAACCCACCAGGAACACCCCCGCGCTGGTCACGGGCCGCACCACGGCCAGCATCACGTTGGAATACACCACGCCCGTGATGATCGGCACCTTGTCGCTTTGCACCAGCTTGCGCGCGGCCTGCACCCCGACTTCTGGTTTGAACTGATCATCTTCCTTGATGATCTGTACCGGTACACCGCCCAGCTTGCCGCCGCCCTGTTCCACGGCCAGCATGAAGCCGTCAAGCTGATCCTGCCCCAGCACGGAGCCGGGGCCGGTCAACGTCGTCAACAAGCCGATCTTGACGTCGGCCGCCGCGGTGGCGGACAGCGCCGACAGGGCCAGGCCCATGACCGCGCTGGCGGTCTGCAAGGTGATGCGTTTCATGATGTTTTTCCCTTGAGTTGCCGTGTGTCACGGTCGTGGTGTGATGACTTGCCGCCCCGCGTTCTGCTATGGCGTCAAACCAAAAAACGTCATCGTGTTCCTGAACAGGATCTTCTGCTGCACGCCGGGCACCAGATCAGCGTGCGTGACCAGGCGCCCCACTTCCTGTTCGCCCAGCGGGTAGGGGTAGTCCGACCCGAGCAATACGCGGTCTTCACCCATGACGTCGATCAGCAGACGCAGCGCACGCGGATCGAAGACGGCGCTGTCGGTGTAGAAGCGGTGGGTGTAAGACGAAGGCAGTTGCGGACAGTTTTCACGCACGATGTCGCGATGCCGCCAGGCGTTGTCCACGCGGCCCAGCAGAAACGCGAAGCTGCCGCCGCCGTGGGCGAAGCACAGCTTGAGCCGCTGCGGAATGCGTTCGAATGCGCCGGACAAAATCAGCGACAGAATGCCCAGCTGGGTTTCGGCGGGCATCGACACCAGCCACGGCAGCATCCATTTCTTCATGCGCCCATCGGTCATCATGTCCCACGGATGCACCAGGACGGGGATGTCGTCATTGGCGCAGTGGATCAGAAACTGTACGAGCGTGTCGTCGTCCAGATCTCGCGGACCGACGTGGTTGCCGATCTGCACACCCAGGTGGCCAGCGGCGCGGGCGCGCGACGCTTCCTTGCAGGCCAGATCCAGATCTTGCAGCGGCACTTGCGCCAACGCCTTCAGCCGCGATGGCGCATGGGCGCAGTGTTCAAGCGCCAGGTCATTCATGCGCGCGGCCCAATCGGCAGCCGCTTGTGCGGGGTAGGTGTAGCCGAACATGATGGGCGTGGCGCACAGGATCTGGATGTCGACACTGTGACGGTCCATCTGTTCGATGCGCAGCGCCGGGTCCCACAGCGTGGCGTCCACCGGGCGAAAGGGCCGGTCGCCCGCCATGATCTGGCCGGTGGCGCCGCCCGCGTCGGGTCGCAGCCAGGGCGCGTTCACGGGGTCCAGCGCGGCCGCTTCTTCTTGCGTGATGGGCGGGAAGAAGTGGGCGTGCATGTCGATTTTCTGAATCATGGATGCGGCTTTGCAAAGGGCGCTAGGCGGGGGTGGCTTGCGGGGCTTGCGG
>CAJYKY010000520.1 GCA_913775005.1 uncultured Achromobacter sp. | reverse complement strand
GCACGCCCTGGCTGATCAGCGTGGGCGTGCCGGCGATGCTGGCGCGCAGCAAGAGCGGGTCTTCGGGGTCGATGGCAACGCCGGACAGCTCTTTGGAAAAGGGCGTGTCGGGCATTTCTTCGGGCAGAACGGGTTCACCCAATACGTTGGTGCCGTCCACGCCGGGCAGCGGCGGAATGCGGCGCATCAACGGCGTGCCGGGCGACACCAGCAACAGGCTGCCCAGATCGCGGTAGTCCACCTGGGCCAGCTCATCGATTTCCTGCGCGCGAGGCTTCAGGCGGTCAAGCAGGCTTTCAAAGCGGGTGGGCGTGCCGCGCGTGGGCGGGGTGCCTTGCGCGATCATCACGGTTTCGCGGCGGCCCTGTTCGACGGCTTCGGCCAGCGCCTGTTCCAGCACGCCGTGCACGATGCCGCGGTCGGCAACGGCGTGGCGAACCATGTCCAGCGTGACGGGCTGCCCGCCCTTGGCGGGGTGCAGCGTCAGCAAGGCGGACATGCGGGTGGGGTCGACTTCCAGCTCGAACGAGCCATCCACCACCTGACCCACCGGGAATTGCACCGGTTCAGTGGCGCTGCGGCAATGGTCAATGAAGGCCAGCACGGCGTGGTTGTCCAGCGCTTCGGCGGTCCACCCCTGGGCGACGGCGGCAGCCGTCAGCGTGTCCCAGGTAGGAACGTCCAGGTTGATGTGCGGGGGCGGGTCGATGGCGACGGCGGTGTCGCTGTCGGTATCTGCTGCTGCGGCGGCGGAAGCGCCATCCTGGATTGTCCCGTTGCTGGGTTCCCCCAGCGCCGGCGCGGTGTCTGGCGGCGGTTCGGGACGGGCAGGCGGCGTGTATATGGCCGTCAGGACGTTGGTGGTGGCATCCAGCACCAGCTGGAGCGTGTTTTCTGCGCCCATCTCTGCCTCTCCCGCCCGGCACGAGCGGCCAGGTTCATTCATTTGGTAAATAACCGAAATATTGCGACATATTCTAGCGCATGATCCGCCATTCGCCGTAGTTCTATCGGCTATGTTGCACATGACAGGGCCGGCATCGGGGCCAGATGTAGGGCGTCGGGGCGAGCGACAAAGCGGGGCGATCGACGCAGCATTAGGTCTCGCCAACGCGTCCACGGACGCCGCCGGAGCCCGACCCATGCATCGATCCCACCGATTCATCCTGCTGGCCTTGCGCGCCCTGCTGGCGCGTGCCAGCGGCATGGCGGCGCTGATGGCCATCGCAGCCGGCGCGTTGGCGCTGGCGCCTGCCCCATCCGCCCAAGCCGCCGAGATCTACCGCTACAAAGACCCCTACGGCGTCTGGCGCGCCATGAAAGTGCCGACCGGTTACGCCAAGCTTTACAAGCGGGCGCAGGCCCGCACCGCGTTCCGGGGCAATGGCATCAAGGTCTGTCTGGACTGCGCGCCGCGGCAGGGCGACGGCGCCAAGCTGGCCGCGCTGGCCCCGTCCAGCGGCGCCTTGCGCTGGGCCGACGTTCCGCCGCCCGCCGGGCACGATGTGCTGATCGCCCGGGCCGCGAAAGATTCAGGTGTGGACGGTGCGCTGCTGACGGCGGTGATTGCCATCGAGTCGGGCTTTCGCAGCGATGCGCGTTCGCCCAAAGGCGCGCTGGGGCTGATGCAGCTGATGCCGTCAACGGCGGCCTCGGTGCTGTCGGTGGATGACATCGAAACGGCGCTGGTGGATCCCGCGACCAACGTGCGGGCGGGTTCGCGCCATTTGCGCCGGTTGATCGATCAGTACCCGGGCCGGCTGGACCTGGCGCTGGCGGCGTACAACGCGGGCGAGGGGGCGGTGCGCAAATACGATGCGGTGCCGCCGTATGCCGAAACCCAGGCGTATGTCAGGAATGTCACCGCCCTGTATGAGCGGTACAAGGCGCCGTGACCGGAGTCTTCAAAACTCCCATCCTTGCCCCGGCGCCTGCCGCGTTCACATCGACGCGAAGACCTTTTCCGCGATATCCAGCGTGGACTTGATGACGGCGTCATCATGCGTGGCCGACACGAAGCCCGCTTCGAAGGCGGACGGCGCGAAGTGCACGCCGTGGTCGAGCATGGCGTGGAAGAAGCGATTGAACGCCGCCGTGTCGCATTGAGACACTTCCGCGAACGAGGTCGGCACGGTGTTGCTGAAATAGATGCCGAACATGCCGCCCACCGAATCCGCAGAAAACGCCAGGCCGGCGGCGCGTGCGCGTTCTTGCAGGCCTTGGGCCAGCTTGGCGGTCTGGGTGGAAAGCTTCTCGTAGAAGCCGGGGGCGGCTATCAGGCGCAGTGTGGCCAGGCCGGCGGCAACCGCGACGGGGTTGCCCGACAGCGTGCCCGCCTGGTAGACGCCGCCCAGCGGGGCGATGTGCTTCATGACTTCGGCGCTGCCGCCGAATGCGCCCACCGGCATGCCGCCGCCAATCACCTTGGCCAGCGTGGTGATGTCCGGCTTGACGCCGGTCAGCCCTTGCACGCCTTGCGGACCCACGCGGAACCCCGTCATCACTTCGTCAAAGATCAGCATCGCGCCGTGCTGCGTGCAGACCTCGCGCAGCCCTTCCAGGAAGCCGGGCGCGGGCTTGATCAGGTTCATGTTGCCGGCCACCGGTTCGACGATGATGCAGGCGATGTCGGCACCGTGCTGGGCAAACGCCTGGCGCACGGCGTCCAGGTTGTTGTATTCCAGGGTCAGCGTGTGCGACACGAACTCGGGCGGCACGCCAGCCGAGCTGGGGTTGCCGAAGGTCAGCAGGCCGGACCCGGCCTTGACCAGCAGGCTGTCCGAGTGGCCGTGATAGCAGCCTTCGAACTTCACGATCTTGGCGCGGCCGGTGGCGCCGCGCGCCAGACGGATCGCCGTCATGGTGGCTTCCGTGCCGGAGCTGACCAGCCGCACCTGTTCCAGCGACGGCAGCCGCGAGATCAGCACTTCGGCCAGTTCGATTTCGGCTTCGGTCGGGGCGCCGAACGACAGGCCGTTGACGGCCGCTTCCTGCACCGCGCGCACCACGTCGGGGTGCGAGTGACCCAGAATGGCCGGGCCCCAGGAGCCGACGTAATCAATGTATTGCTTGTCTTCGGCGTCCCACACGTACGGCCCTTGCGCGCGCTTGATGAAGCGCGGCGTGCCGCCGACAGAGCGGAAGGCGCGCACGGGCGAGTTCACGCCGCCGGGGATGCTGCGGCAGGCGCGTTCGAAAAGCTGTTCGTTACGGGACATGGCGTTCAAGGCTTGCGGGAGGGGGAATAGGGCGCGGAGCAGGCCGCCGCGGCGGCTCGGATGCTGGGCGCTTCGAAAAGTGCGGTGATGACGGCGACGGAATCGGCGCCGGCCTGGGCGACCAGCTGCACGTTGTCGGGCGAAATGCCGCCGATGGCCACCACGGCGGGGCGGGGCGCGTCGCGTTCTTCAACCAGACGGCGGGCCTCGGTCAGGACCGATAGCGGCGCGCGCACGGTGTCGGGCTTGACCGTAGACGGGAACATGGCGCCAAAGGCGATGTAGTCGGCGCCGGCGTCCAGCAGTTCGCGGGCGCGGGTCAGGTCGTCGTAGCTGGAGCCGCCCAGGATCAGGTCGGGGCCGGCTTCGGCGCGGATCCGCGCCAGGCTTTCGTCTTCGCGGCCGACGTGCGCGCCGTCGGCGCCCACCTCCAGCGCCAGGCGCCAGTCGTCATTGATCAGGAACACGACGCCCAGTTCGCGGCACAGCGGCGCCAACTCGCGCGCCTGTTCGGCACGTACCGAGTCGGGCACGTTCTTGCGGCGCAGTTGCAGCGAACGCATGCCGCCCTCAGCGGCTTTGCGCACGGCTTGCAGCAGACGGTCGGTGTCGTCCCATTCGGGGGTGACGCCGTACAGGCCAGTGGGAAAACGCAGCGATTTCATTGCGGTTGAATCCGGTTGGGAATGCGGCGGCCCATGCCCGGCAGGAAGCTGGCGGCGACCGAGGCGTCGGCATGCGCGAGCCCCTGGCGCACGGCTTCGGGCATTTCCAGCCCGCGCGCGAGCATGGCGGTGATGGCGGTGGCGGCCAGGCCGCCGGCGTCGCCGTTGCGGTCGGGCGGCGTCTGCCACGGCCACGTGTGCGTCTGGCCGCCGGGGCCAAGCAGCACGTTGGCGAAATGGCCAGGACGCTGCGGGCTGCCCAGCACCAGCACCCATTCCGCGCCGGCCGCGACCAGCGCGTGCATGGGCGTAGGTGCGTCCCCGATATCGATGTCGCCATCGGCATGCCATTGCGCGAGGCGCAGGTGTTCAATGACAAGCAGGTCGGTCTGCGGCAGCACCAGTTCCAGCGTGGCGGCCAGCAGATCGTCGGCGTCGTCTTCATCGGCGGCGTCGGCGGGCAGCGGCGCGCGCTGGCCCAGATGCAGCACCAGCGGCACCTGGCTGTAGTCGGCGGCCACCTGCGCGGCCACGCTTGCCGTTTCGGCGGTGTATAGTCCGCCCACCTTGATTGCCTGGACTGACATGTCTTCCAGCAGGCAGCGTGCCTGGTTGTCCAGCAGGTCGGGCGATACGGGATGGATTTCTTCGATGCCGGCGGTGTCCTGCACGGTCAGTGCGGTAACAGCCGCCAGACCATGGCAGCCCAGACGGGCGCAGGTGACGGCGTCAGCGGGCAAACCGTCAGATCCGGAAGGATCGACCGGGCCGAAGACCAAAACGAGAGGGGGAGTAACGGGAGCCACGTGGACAGCGCTTGAGCTTGAGCGGGGCACCCGGATTCATTTTGAGGTGAATCAGGGGAACCCCTATTGGGTTTCGGTAAGATTGTCCCCATTCTAATGGAAGCCCCCTACCTTTGCCCCGCCGCGGGGAACCGGGTCGGGATTTGATGTAAGAGAGAACTATGCGTACTTGGATGTGTCTGATTTGTGGCTGGG
>CAJYKY010000519.1 GCA_913775005.1 uncultured Achromobacter sp. | reverse complement strand
CCGCCGAACTCACGCCCGCCGATTACCTGACGAAGATTCTCAACGCCCGCGTCTACGACGTGGCGATCGAATCGGCGCTGGAGCCCGCTCGGCGACTGAGCGAACGCCTGGGCAACACGGTGCTGCTCAAGCGCGAAGACCAACAGCCGGTCTTCAGCTTCAAGCTGCGCGGCGCGTACAACAAGATGGCCAATCTGCCGCGCGCTGCGCTGAACCGGGGCGTGATCGCGGCGTCGGCCGGCAACCACGCGCAAGGCGTGGCGCTGGCGGCCAGCCGTTTGGGTTGCCGCGCCGTCATCGTCATGCCCACCACCAGCCCGCAGGTCAAGATCGACGCCGTGCGCCGTCTGGGCGGCGAGGTCGTGCTGGCGGGCGAAAGCTTCACCGACGCCTTCGCGCACGCGCAGGGGCTGGAAAAGAAAGAGAAGCTGACCTTCGTGCACCCTTTCGACGATCCCGATGTGATCGCCGGCCAAGGCACCGTGGGCATGGAAATCCTGCGCCAGCATCCCGGCCCCATCGACGCCATCTTTGTGGCGATTGGCGGCGGCGGGTTGATCTCTGGCGTGGCCGCCTACATCAAGCAGTTGCGCCCCGAGATCAAGATCATCGGCGTGCAGACGGAAGATTCCGACGCCATGCTGCGCAGCGTGCGCGCCGGCCGTCGCGTGCAGCTGAACGACGTGGGCCTGTTTTCGGACGGCACCGCCGTCAAGATGGTGGGCGCCGAAACCTTCAAGCTGACGCGTCAGTACGTCGATGACTTCGTGGTGGTGAACACGGATTCCATCTGCGCCGCCATCAAAGATGTCTTCCAGGACACGCGCAGCGTGCTGGAACCGGCAGGCGCCATGGCCGTGGCGGGCGCCAAGCAGTACGCGGCCGACCACCATCTGAAAGGCAAGACGCTGGTGGCGATTGCGTGCGGCGCCAACATGAACTTCGACCGCCTGCGCTTCGTGTCCGAACGCGCTGAAGTCGGCGAAATGCGCGAAGCCGTGTTCGCCGTCACGATGCCCGAGCAACGCGGCAGCTTCCGCCGCTTCTGCGAACTGGTCGGCGAACGCAGCGTGACGGAATTCAACTACCGCATCTCGGACTCGGATCGCGCCCATGTGTTCGTAGGCATCCAGGTGTCTTCCGCCGCCGAGCCTGACAAGATCGCCGCGAACTTCCGCCGCCATGGCTTTGACACGCTGGACCTGACGCACGATGAAATGGCCAAGACCCATTTGCGTCACATGGTGGGCGGCCGGTCAGCGTTGGCGCGCAATGAATTGTTGTACCGCTTTGAATTTCCCGAGCGTCCGGGCGCGCTGATGCGTTTCTTGAACGCAATGAATCCCGACTGGAACATCAGCCTGTTCCATTACCGCAACCAGGGCGCGGACTATGGCCGCATCCTGATCGGCATTCAGGTGCCGCCGGCAGACAAGAAGCAATTCCGCACCTTCGTGGCGGAACTGGGCTATCCGCACTGGAACGAGACCGAGAACCCCGCGTACAAGCTGTTCCTGTAACGCGTTCCCGGCCACAAAAAGCCGGTCCAGAAATGCGAGAGGGCCTCCTGACGGAGGCCCTTCCCTTCTGTACGCCGGTTGCGCCCGCCTGGACCTGAATAGGGGGGGGTTCGCTGTCACTCGGCGGCCTACGGAGATAAGCCGCGCATTCAGCAAGGTCCAGCCGGGCGCGCTGACGCTTAGAAACGGTGGCGCACACCCACGGCGACCGCGGTGTCGCGGGCGTCGTGCTGGAACGCGTAGTTGTCGCCGTAGGAGGCGTACGCGTACAAGTTGGTGCGCTTGGTGAACTCGTAGGTGTAGCCCAGGCTGTACACGTTGAACGTGGCGTCATCGCCCGTCAGCTTGTCGTTGCCCGGGGTGGCGCGCTGCCACGAACCGAACACGGCGTGGCGGCCCAACGGCACGGTTGCGCCGATCATGTACGAGTTGGCGCGAAAGCCGTCGGCCAGCTTGAACGAACCCAGGTTGTTCATGCCTTCCGGCGTGGTGCCCATGCTTTGGCCGATGAACCAGCCGTCACGCGTCTGGCCAAACGCAGCGGCCAGCTTCACGACTTCAAAGTCGTACGAACCACCCACGATGTATTCCTGGATGCGCGCGGCGTCCTTGCCACCGACGCGGTTGTTCGTCGGGTCAAAGCGGTCATAAGCGGCGGCCAGGTTCAACGGGCCGTTCACGTATTGCACGCCAGCGGTCAGCACGCGGTTGTTGTTGCCCGTGGCGAAGCCGGTCTGCGTCGTGTCGCTGACGGCATCGTCGGCGCTGAACGAGTAGCCCACGCCAACCTTGAAGCCGCCCAGGCTCGGGGTTTGATACAGCACGAGGTTGTCCAGGCGCATCGTGTTGGCGCTGCCGAACGTCGTACCCATGTTCGCGTTGTTGTAGCTGATCGAGAACGGGTCAATCGAACCGAAGTACTTGGAGGCCAGGTTCGTCTGACGGCCGAATTCCAGACGGCCCCAGGAATCGCTGTCCAGGCCGACGGTGGCTTGGCGGCCGAACAGACGGCCGTTTTGCAGCGACTTGCCGTTCATGGGGCCGAAGCCGCCTTCCAGCGTGAACACGGCGCGCAGGCCGTCGCCCAGGTCTTCCGTGCCGCGCAGGCCGAAGCGCGAGCCGCTGCTCACGCCCTGCACGCCGCCGAAACGGCTTTGCGACACACCGTTGAACTTCACTTGTTCGTAGCCCACGCCGGCATCGATCAAGCCGTACAGCGTCACGGAATCGGCAGCTTGCGCGGCGCCAGCAAAGCCAGCCAGCAACGCAACGGCCAACATCGTCTTCTTCATGTCAGTCCCCAAAATGGCGAGATAAAAGGCATCTGCAAACACGCCGTCACGACGACGGCGCTGCTGCTTGCCGCTCACAACTGCGCAAGCGGCGTCTGCACTGAATCTAGTGTCCGGTTTGTGGCAACGCGAAGTAACACGGTTTTTTACGAACTACTTTCCATGATTGGGATAATGACGGCCAGCTGAACGTTGCGCGCATAGCAGGCCTGCGCAGTTTCGACTTAACGCCTTGAAAACAAATATGAATCTTTGCTCGCAATCTGGAGGGCGACGGGGCGGATAGCGAACGTTGACCTGACCACGCCGACAAATCTTGTCGTGGCGTTCGACCTTTGTTGCGGCTAAAACGCCACACCGTGGCCGGGTATGAAGCGCAGGTGGACAAATGCGCAGGCAATAAAAAAACCCCTCGGCGTCTCAAGGGGTTTTTGTGACCTCGGGCTTGGCCCATGACTTCAGCGTGAACCGCTCACTTGCCCTGGGGCGGGTAGTCCAGTTCACCAAACGTGTATTCACCGCGCGCCTTGGCTTCGGCCAATTCCTGGCGGACTTGCTCACGCGTCTTGCCACCGGATTGCGACACGGCGGCCTTGGGCGGGTAGTCCAGCTCGGCGGTGGTGACCTGGCCAGCGGCCTTGGCGCTTTGCAGCTCTTGCTGCACCTGGTCGCGCGTCAGGCTGGTTTGCTGCACCGTGGCGGGCGGGTAGTCCAGTTCACCAAAGGTGACTTGGCCGGCGGCCTTGGCGGCTTGCAGTTCTTGTTGGACTTGTTCGCGCGTCTTGCCATCGGCGTGAGCGGCGGACATGCCGATAAGGGTTGCGGTAACCATGAGTGCGCTTGCTAGGGCTTTCATTGTGATGACTCCATCCTAAACCTTGCACACCGTCTTCTGCCCGGTTGGCAGGTGCGATGTGACCGTTTGATTGCTGGGACGAAGTATCTGGAAATTCCGGCCTAGTAAAAACCCTTATTTTGGTGAACATATTTGCACGGATGGGACAATTGCACGTTGTATCGGCGGCAATCTGCGCGATTTTTGCGCAATCCCCAGGAGAGAGCGGGTATCACATGGGCCGCAGACGTTCAGCCTGCCGCCAGCTACGTAACGGAATGAAGACATTCCATTCGCCCCGCGCTGTGGATGCGGGATGGGGAAATAGACATTTCTGCTGGCGGGACAATAAATCCATTTATCATACAAACCTGCCAGAAATGGAATTTTGAGCATCGAGGGCCCCATGGATATCCAGCTTAACGACATCGCGCTCTTTGTCGAGGTCGCCAAGCGCAAGAACTTCAGCCACGCTGCGGAAGCCTTGAATATTCCCACATCCACGCTCTCGCGCCGCGTCAGTGAATTGGAACGCAGCGTTGGCATGCGGCTGTTGAATCGCAGCACACGCAAGATCGACCTGACCGAAGCCGGCGCCATTTATTTCGAACGTTGCCGGCACATTGTGGAAGAGGCGCGCATCGCGCATGACCAATTGCTGGACATGGCCGTGCAACCGAAAGGCCGTCTGCGCATCTCGATGCCCACCAGTCTTGCGCAACTGTTCCTGCCCGCCGTCATCAGCGAATTCCGCGAGCAGCATCCTGACATCGAATGCGATTTCGATCTGAGCATGCGGCCGATCGACCCCATCAGCAATCCGTTCGATCTGATCCTGCGCTTCGGCCAGCAGCCGGACTCAAGCCTGATCTCGCGCAAGATCGTGTTGATGGCGCATCAGCTCTACGCATCTCCCGACTACCTGGCGCGCCATGGTGAACCGCGCGTACCGGCCGACCTGACCCATCACGAATGCCTGCGCCCCACGATGCGTGAGGAGTCATCCTTCTGGATGCTGCATTCGGGCGACAAGGTAGAGCGCGTGCAGGTGTCTGGCCGCTTGTCGGCGAACAATGTGGGGATGCTGGGGCGTCTGGCCGGCCAGGGCCTGGGCATCACGCCGCTGCTGGTCTTTGATGCGATGGAACGCGCCATCAAGCAAGCCGGACTGGTGCGTGTGTTGCCCGAATGGAGCCTGACGCCCCTGCCCCTGTTTGCGCTGCTGCCGTCGCGCATGCTGCCCGCAAAAACCAAGGCCTTCCTGGATTTCATCCAGCCCAGGTTGTCGGACGCCTAAGACAGCAACGTTACGCGCGGAGGATGGGACTGGCTGCGGGATCGACGGCGGGGTCGACACCGGCATCCGTCCCGTACTGACAGACCGTGTACAACGGCGTGCCCGTCTCGGCCACCTTGGCCGACCCGCCCAGATCGGGCAAGTCAATAATGGCCGCGGCCTCGACCACGTTGGCGCCCAGGCGCTGCAACAGCTTGATCGCCGCCAGCATGGTGCCGCCCGTGGCGATCAGGTCGTCAACCAGCAGTACGCGCTGACCGGTGCGCACGGAATCCGTGTGCATTTCGACGGCTGCGTTGCCGTATTCCAGCGAATATTCTTCAGCCACGGTGCGATACGGCAGCTTGCCCTTTTTGCGCACCGGCACAAAACCCAGGTTCAGTTCATAGGCCAGCACGCTGCCCACGATGAAGCCGCGCGCATCCACGCCTGCCACCAAGTCCAGGCGCTGACGCATGTAGCGGTAGACGAAGAGGTCGATCAGTACGCGGAAGGTGCGCGGATCCTGCAACACGGGCGTGATGTCGCGGAAGGTGACGCCGGGTTGGGGCCAGTCCGGAACGCTGCGAATAGTGCGCCGGATGGTCTCGGCGTTGTCGGTCGGCATGGAAGCGGCCCTGAAGAATTGAAGCAAGGCGAACTATACCCTCGCCACCGCGCTTAAGCCAGGATTGCCGCCAGTTGTGACAGGTCATGCAATTGCCCGTCACGCAATTGCAACTTTCGGCCTACCGTGCCGGGCGGCAAGTCCGCATGCGTGGCCAGCACAACGGTGCGACCTTGCACCGCGTTTTCAAGATCATTGAAGAAATCCGCCTGCGCAGCAGCGTCCAGACCGGCGGTGGGTTCGTCCAGCACGATGACTGCTGCGGGCGACAACAAGGCGCGCGCGAGGCACAGCCGGCGCGCCTGTCCCACCGACAACTGCGAACCGGTTTCGCCCGCCCAGGTATCCAGCCCATCGGGCAGGCCGCGCACAAAATCACCCAGCCGCGCGGCGTCCAGCGCGCGCCACAATGTTGCATCGTCGGCGTCGGGATCGCCGATCAACAGATTGGTGCGCAGCGTGCCCAGAAAAACAGGGGCATCTTGCGACAACAGCGCAATACGCCGATGCCAGTCTGCCTGCGCCACATCGCGCGCGTCGCAACCTGTAAAGCGCACGTGACCGGCTTGCGGGTCTTCCAGCCGCAGGATCAGATGCAGCAGCGTCGACTTGCCCGCCCCGCTGGCGCCCACGATGGCGATACGTTCGCCGTGTTCGACGCGCAGATCGATGCCATCCAGTACCTGCGGTGCCTCTTGGCTTGCCCGCGAGGGATAGCAAAAGCGCACGCCGGACAGTTCCAGCGCACCGGCCATCGGCAGCGCACGCGGCATGGCCGCGTCTTGCATATCAGGCTGGCTTTGCGTGACGTCGCGGATGCGTGCAGCGGCCGACATGGCCGACCCCATGCGGGACGCGCCGCGCATGATGGGGCCCGCCACTTCAAAAATGCCGATCACGGCCAGCAGCAAGCCCACGAGCATCGGCCCTTCGATGCCCCCCGCTTCATGTGTGCCCAGCCCGAACCACAGTAGCGCCAGCACCGACGCACCGGCCGCCACCTGCAAGCACCATTGCCCTCGCGCAGCTACGCGCGCCTGGCTGCGCCGCGCCTGCGCACTGGCATCGCACAGGCGCTCGAAATGCTCGGCTGTCTGCGCCTGCGCATGCAGCGCCACCATGTCGGCATGGCCATCCACGGCGTCCAGCGTGGCTGCGCGCAGCCCAGCGGCGCTTTCCTGCGCGGCCGCGCCCGGCTTGCGCGCGGCGCGCAGCAACCACCACGGCACCAGCACGCAGGCGGTAAACAGCGCCAGCGCCAAGGCCAAGGCCGCTGCCGGCACCCACAGGCCCAGCACCGCCGTCAGCACCGCGCCGCCCAGGATAGCGGTGGCCAGCGGCGCCAATACAAACAGAAAAACCGTGTCCAACGCGTCGACATCGCCCGTCATGCGCGCCACCAGATCACCGCTGCGATAGCGCGACAATTGGCGCGGTGTCAGCCGGATCAAAGCCGCAAACACCGTGGCGCGCAGATCCGCCAGCAGACGCAGCGTGGCGGCATGGCCGACCACGCGGTCGGCATAGCGCGACACAATGCGCAGGAAAGACAGGCCCCGCACCAAGGCCGACGGCGCGAACAGATTGAACATCCCTCCGGCGCCCGCCAACGCCGCGCCGGTCAGGAACCAGCCGGACACACCAAGCAAACCCACGCCCGCCGCAACAGTGGCCAGCGCACAGAATAATGCGAGCAAAAGCCCGCCTTTGCGACGCGCGTACAGGGGTAGCAACAGCAACAGATTCTTCATGCGTCTTCCACTTTTCCGTTCGCCACATGCAGCACGCGGCCAAAGCGGGCGGCGACCGCCGGCGAATGGGTCGCCATCAGCAAGGTCCGGCCTTGGGCGAAGGCAAAGATTTCGTCCAGCACACGCGCCTGCGTGGCGTCGTCCAGATGCGCGGTCGGCTCGTCCAGCAGGATCAAGCCGGGGTCGCGCAGGAACAAACGCGCCAAGGCCACACGCTGCGCCTGTCCGCCAGACAGGCCATGGCCCCGGCTGCCCAGCGGCGTGTCCAGGCCTTGCGGCAGCGCGTCCGCAAACTCCAGCACGCAGGCGCGCTTGGCGGCCCGCTGCACATCCGCGTCGGACGCGTGGGGGCAACCCAGGCGGATGTTGTCGGCAATGGAGCCTGCCAGCAGTTGCGGCTTCTGGCCGATGAGCGCAACGCGAGCGCGCAGCGCGGCTTCATCCCACTCAGCCAGCGCGATGCCATCCAGCTGGATCTGCCCGTGGCTGGGGCGCAAGCGTGCGATGGCTTCGATAAGCGTGGACTTGCCGATGCCGCTCGGGCCCATCAACGCGGCATGTTCGCCTGGCGCAAGCGTGAGCACGGCGTCGGACAACACGGGTTGGGCACGGCCCGGCGCAGTCACGGTCAGGTCGGTGAGCGTCAGCGCGCTCGCGCCAACAACGCCTGCCCCCGGCTTACGGTTCGGCGCAGCGTCGCGCGCGTCTTCCTCTGGCGGCAAGCCATCGAACAACACGGCCAGCTGCGTGACGGCGGCCATCGCCGTGGCGCGGTCGTGATAGTGGGCGGCGAACTGGCGGAGCGGCGCGTAGACTTCCGGCGCCATCAGCAGGCAGAACAGCCCCGCTTGCAGCGTCAACGGTGACCAGCGCACATCCAGAAAACCCAGGTACGTAAGACCGATGTAGACGGCCACGCCCGCCACGCCCAGCGCGGCAAAAAACTCCAGCACAGCCGATGACAGGAACGCGATGCGCAGCACAGACATCGTGCGTTGGCGCAGCGCGTCACTGGCGGCCACGACGGACGCCGCCTCGGCTTGCGCACGGCCATACAGTTTCAGCGTCGACAGACCGCGCAAGCGGTCTGCAAAAAAGCCGGACAAGCGCGCAAAGGCGCGCAGGTGGCGGCGGCTGGCGCCTTGCGCGCCCCACCCCACCAAAGCCATGAACAACGGAATCAAAGGCGCGGTGATCAGCAACACCAGGCCGGCAATGATATCTACGGGCAGCAAAATCACTGCGAACGCCACCGGCAGCAGCGCCGCCGCCGCCATCGCAGGCAGGTACTTGGCAAAAAAGCCATCCAGCGCTTCGACCTGATCAACCACCGCGCTGGCTAATTCGCCCGACGCCTTGCCCCGGCTCCAGTGCGGCCCCTTGGCCACCATGCGCGCAAACAGCGATTGGCGCACATGGCGTTTGATGCGTTCAGCGGCGTCGGCGCCAGCGCGTTCACCGGCCCACGTGATGCAGGCGCGAACCAGCATCAACGCAGCGATGCCCAGAATGCCAGGTAGCAATTCCTGGCGCGGCACGTCGCGCACGATGGCAGCGTCCAGCACGCGCGACAGCAGCCAGGCTTGCACGACCAGCAAGGCGCCGCTTGCGAGCGGTGCGGCGCCTGCCAACATCAACGGAAGCCTGGCCGCCTTGGCAAGCGCCATCAACCACCGCGACTGCTCGCGCGGCGGTTTCTGCAAACTGGCCGAAGGGTCGTGCTCGAGGCTGCTGGCGCCGCTACTCACTCGTCGTCGCGGCTGGCGCGCGGGTCATGCGACTGACCCTCGCGCAGCTCGAACCACATTGCGTTGAGAATGGCGAATGCGCACGCCAGGCCCAGACCGAGTATCCACGAGAAATACCACATGGTGGAGGCTCCTTTTAGTATGAGTTGGGCGTGTCGCCCACGGATTCATGCGTGACCTTGCCGCGCATGACGCGATACACCCAGGCGGTGTAGAGCGTGACGATAGGCAGGAAGATGGCCACGGCAATCACCATGATCCACAGCGTGAGGTGGCTGGACGATCCATCCCAGATAGTCAGGCCCGCCTGAGGCACGGTCGAGGAAGGCATGATGAATGGGAACAGCGAAAAGCCCACCGTCAGGATCACGCCGGCAATGCACACCGACGACGCCAGGAACGCAAGCACATTGGCGCGCACCGTCAGCAGCAGCACCGCCAACAAAGCACCGGCCACGCCCAGCGCGGGCGCGATCCACATCAACGGCCATTTGGCGTAGTTGGCCATCCACGCGCCGGTCTGCACGCTGACCGTCTTGAGCATCGGGTCGGACGGGCCGGACATGTCGATGGCGCTGGTGATGGTGTGGCCATTGATGCCGCCCGCCACCCAGAAGCCGCCCGCGACAAACAGCGCGGCGGTCAGCAAGCCCGCCAGGCGGCCCCAGTTACGGGCGCGCGACGAGATCGGATCTTCGGTGCGCCAGGCAAGCAGCACGGCACCGTGCATGACCAGCATCAACACGCTCAACACGCCGGCCAGCAGCGCGAACGGCGCAAACAGCTGATAGAAGTGACCGTCGTAGATTGGCCGCAGCGTCACCGCATCAAAGCGGAACGGCACGCCCAGCACGATGTTGCCCATGGCCACACCGAACACCAGCGCAGCCACCACGCCCGAAAAGCACAGCACGCCGTCCCAGCTGTTGCGCCAACGCGTGCCTTCCATCTTGCTGCGGTACTTGAAGCCCACGGGCCGCAGGATCAACGCG
>CAJYKY010000518.1 GCA_913775005.1 uncultured Achromobacter sp. | reverse complement strand
CGTCATGGTGGGGATGCCAGGTTCATCGGGCCAGCGCGCCTTGCCCGTGAACGCCAGCGCCTTCAACCGGTTCTGCTTCACGTATTGCATCGGCACAAGAATCGGGTCGAACACCATCGACACGCGTCCGCCCAGCAGATCGGTCAGGATGGGCGCGCTGCCCTTGTAGGCCACGTGCGTCATCGAGATCTTGTTCTGCGACGCGAACATCGCGCCGGTCAGGTGCGCATTGGACCCCGTGCCGCTGGACGCATACGTCAACGCATCGGGGTGCTTGCGGCCATAGTCGACCAGTTCGGCCACGCTGTTCACCGGCAAGCTTTCCGAGACGAACAGGAACAGCGGCAGGTCGGCCATCTGCACTACCGGAATCAGATCGGCCGGATTGTAGTTCAGCTTGTACAGATGGAAATTGACCAGGTAGGCGGGCAACATGGCCAGGAAGGTGTAGCCGTCCGGGTCGGCCTTGGCAGCGATGGCCGAACCTACCGTGCTGTTCGCGCCGGGCTTGTTTTCAACGATGATCGTCTGGCCCAGACGCGGCCCGAGCTTTTCGACAACGATGCGCGTCACGATGTCGGTCGAGCCGCCGGGCGTGTACGGCACGATGATCTTGATGGGCTTGGTGGGCCAGTCATTGGCGGCGTGCACGGCGGCGGTGAAAAGACCCGTTGCCGCCACGGCGGTGCACAACACGGTTCTCAGCCACCGGCAAGATCGTATGGCGGCTTGGCGCGGCGCTTCGGTCGCGACGGCGGCAACCCGGGAATGAGCGGCGGCAGTGGAACCCGCAAGAGGCGGGGTGGCCACCGCAAGTCGCGGCGGCAATTTGCTGGCTTGTGCCATGGATTTGTCTCCTCCATGAATCAACCGGAATTCGATGCGGCCTGGTTTTGTTGTGGCGCGCTCGGCGTTTTTTGGGGTGTGGCGGCGACGCCGGGTATCGGACATCGACGCGAAAAAAGTATGGCACGCGGTATCGCACCGCACGGGGCCGATAGGCGGGATTAAGTTCGATCACCGGACAAACGGCGGAATCTTTCACGCTTGTCATCCCTCGGGTTTTCACTAGGCACCGGCGCGTTGTTCACGCCGTGGACATCGCTTAATCTGGCGGCCGGCCCCGTAAAGCAGGGCTCGGTTTCAGCCGAGGCCGGCTTACAAGGCCGCCCGGTCATTCCCTTTCTGGAGAAGCAAAAATGAAGCGGTCCATCTTGTTTGCTGCCGGCGCCCTGGCCCTGGCTTGTGCGTCGCAGGCTGCCGTGGCGGGGCCCACGCTGGATGCAGTGAAGAAAAAAGGGTTCGTGCAATGCGGTTTGACCGACGGCGTCTCCGGCTTCTCGGCCACCAATAGCAAGGGCGAATGGGAAGGCATGGATGTGGACATCTGCCGCGCCGTCGCCGCCGCCGTGTTCGGCGATTCCACCAAGTTCAAGGGCACGGCGCTGTCGACCCAGCAACGCTTCACGGCGCTGCAATCGGGCGAAGTGGACGTGCTGCTGCGCACCGTCACGCTGACCCAGACGCGCGACACGTCGCTGGGCCTGTCGGCCGTGGCCGCCAGTTTCTACGACGGCCAGGGCATCCTGGTGAACAAGAAGCTGGGCGTCAAAAGCGCCAAGGAACTGAACGGCGCCACCGTTTGCGTGCAGCCGGGCACCACCACCGAACTGAACCTGGCCGACTGGTTCCGTGCCAACAACATCGAGTTCAAGCCGGTGGTGATCGACAAGGTCACCGAAGTGGTGCGCGCATTTGAATCGGGCCGTTGCGACGCCTTCACCGACGACGCCTCGCAGCTGGCGGCCGTGCGCGCCACGCAGGTCGCCAATCCGAACGACTTCGAAATCCTGCCCGAACGTTTCTCGAAAGAACCCCTGGGCCCCATGGTGCGCCAGGGCGACGAAAACTGGCTGGGCATCGTGCGCTGGACGCTGTTTGCACTGCTGGAAGCCGAGGAATACGGCATCACGCAGAAGAACGTGGACGAAATGCTCAAGAGCAGCAACCCGAACGTCCTGCGCATTCTGGGCGTGACGCCGGGCGCCGGCAAGAACATGGGCTTGGACGAGAAGTGGGCTTACAACGCCATCAAGGCCGTGGGCAACTACAGCGAAGTGTTTGAACGCAACGTGGGCAAGGACAGCAAGCTGGGCCTGCAACGCGGCACGAACGCGCTGTGGAACAAGGGCGGCGCGATGTATCCGTGGCCGATCCGTTAATGCTTCGGCACGGATCTTGATGTAGCCCATACGGCCCGCGTACTGCGGGCCGTTTGCATTGGGAATTTTGTATTTCAGGCATTGCCAGCCGCTTGATTCCGGCAGGCGGAATCCGCAAAGGAATGGTTCCATGTCCACAGCCTGAAATGGCTCTATCGCGTTTTTGCTACCCTACCTATCATGCATATCAGGCGGGCGCGTTCAGCGCCCGCAACGCCTTTGAACAAGACTAGGGAAAATCATGAACGGCGCTGACAGTCTTTGCGATACCTTGCTGGCCAACGATGTAGACGTGTGCTTTGCCAACCCGGGCACATCCGAAATGCACTTTGTTGCGGCGCTGGATCGCAAACCGGACATGCGCTGCGTGCTTGGCCTGTTCGAAGGCGTGGTCACCGGCGCGGCCGATGGTTACGCACGCATGGCGGACAAGCCCGCCGCCACCTTGCTGCACCTGGGGCCGGGCCTGGGCAACGGTCTGGCCAACCTGCACAACGCCAAGCGCGCACGCACGCCCATGGTCAATATCGTGGGCGACCACGCCACCTACCATGTGCAATACGACGCCCCGCTGACCAGCGATGTCGAAGGCGTGGCGCGTCCCATGTCGCACTGGGTCAAGCGCACGATGACCGCCGCCGATGTGTCGCCGGACGCCGCTGAGGCCATCCGCGTGGCGCGCCAATCGCCCGGCAATATCGCCACGCTGATCCTGCCCGCCGATGCGGCGTGGACGGACCTGCCCGATGACACGCCCGCGCCCGTGCGCATCAAAGACGCGCCGCTGGCGCAGACCTCGGCCGACGCCGTGCGCGCCGCGGCTGCCGCGATCCGCTCCGGCGAAGTCACCGTGCTGATGCTGGGTGGCGCCGCGCTGCGCGAGCGCGCCCTGAACGCCGCCGGTCGCATCGCCCGCGCAACCGGCGTGCGCCTGATGTCGGAAACGTCCAACCGCCGCATCGAGCGCGGCGGATCGCGCACGCCCGTTGACCGCCTGCCGTATCCCATCGACCTCGCAGTCGCCAAGCTGAAAGACGTCAAGCATCTGGTGCTGGCAGGGGCCAAGGCGCCGGTCGGCTTCTTTGCCTATCCCGGCAAACCCAGCCTGCTGGCGCCCGCAGATAGCAATCAAGTGGTGCTGGCGTCGAGCGAACAGGATCTGGCGCATGCGCTGGAATGGCTGGCAGACGAGCTGGGCATTGCGGCCGACGCGCCGCGCCTGGCCACGCCCGCCGCGTCCTATGAGGTGCCGGCATCGGGCAAGCTGACCGGCGCTGCCGTGAACATCCTGATCGCCCACACCTTGCCGGAACAGGCCATCGTTTGCGATGAGTCCATCACGCAGGGCCGTGAATTCCCCATCTACAGCGCCAGCAGCGCCCCGCACGATTGGCTGATGCTGACGGGCGGCGCCATCGGCATCGGCTTGCCGCTGGCCACGGGCGCAGCGGTCGCGTGCCCGGACCGCAAGGTCATCACCTTGCAGGCCGATGGCAGCGGCATGTACACCTTGCAGGCGCTGTGGACGCAGGCGCGTGAAAACCTGAATTGCCTGACGGTGATTCTGGCTAACCGTTCCTACGCCACGCTGCATGGCGAAATGAAGAACGTGGGCGTGAAGGAACCGGGCCGCAACGCGCGCCGCATGCTGGATCTGGAAGAGCCGTATCTGGACTGGACGCACCTGGCACGCGGCATGGGCGTGGAAGCCGTCAGCGTGGATACGGTGGAAGGCTTTGCGCGCGCGTTGGCCGATGGCCTGAAGCGCCGTGGCCCGTTCCTGATCGAAGCGGTGATCTAAGGCAGGGCGCGGCAGCGGGCGAGGCCGCTGCCGCTGACAACAGGCACCGCCAGCAGGCACCGCTGCCGCCGTCCGCCGCACAACGACAGCCGCCGCCTCGCCGCGCGGCGGCTTGCGCTACACCCCCAGATACCGCGTCAGCTGCTCGGGTTGCCGGGCCAGTGACGCGCTGTCGCCATCTTGCACGATCAGGCCCTTTTCCATCACCAGGCAACGGTCGGTGTGCTCCAGCACCTTGCGGTAATTGCGATCCACGATCAGCGTGGACATCCCTGTCGCGCGAATCTGGTGAATGATCTTCCAGATCTCGGCCACGATCAGCGGCGCCAGCCCTTCGGTAGCTTCATCCAGAATCAGCAGGTCGGGGTTGGTCATCAGCGCGCGGCCGATGGCCAGCATCTGCTGCTCGCCGCCTGACAACTGTTGCCCACCATGCCCCAGCCGCTCGCGCAGCCGGGGAAAGGTGTCCAGCACGCGTGTATAGGTCCATTCCTGCGCCCCTCGCACGCTGGGCCGGGCGGCGACCTGCAAGTTTTCACGCACGTTCAGATTCGGAAAGATGCCGCGTCCTTCCGGCACATAGGCCAGCCCCATGCGGGCAATCGCGTGCGGCTGCGCGCGCGTGCAGTCGCGCCCGCTGACGCGCACCTGGCCTTGCGCGCTTTTCACTTGCCCCATCAGGCTGCGGATCAAGGTCGTCTTGCCCATGCCGTTGCGGCCGACCAGCCCCACGGATTCGCCGGGTGCGATGTGCATGTCCACGCCGCGCAGCACGTGGCTGGCGCCGTAGTACACGTGCAGGCCGCCCGCTTCGATCAAGGCATGCATGGTCAGGCTCCTTGCGGGTGAGGCGTGCCGTGGTCATCGCCCAGGTAGGCGGTGCGCACGTCGGCGTTGTTGCGGATGTCGGCGGGCGCGCCGCTGGCAATGGCGGTGCCGTTGACCATCACGGTGATGGTTTCGGCAATGCGAAACACGGCGTCCATATCGTGTTCGACCAGCAAAATGGCATGACCGGCTTTCAGCGTTTGCAGCAAGTCCAGGATGCGGTCGGTTTCTTCAGGGCCCATGCCGGCCAGCGGCTCATCGAGCAGCAGCACCTGCGGTTCACCGGCAAGACACATGGCAATTTCCAGCTGGCGCTTGCGGCCATGCGGCAGCAGACCGGCTGCGCGTGCGCCGTCGTCAAGCAGGCCGGTGCGTTCCAACGCGTGCTGCGCCAGCTCGGCGCTACGGCGGCAGTCCGACGCGGGCCGCCACCAGTGCCAGAAGCGCTGCCGGCTAGCTTGCGCGGCCAGCCGGCAGTTTTCAAACACGCTCAGTTCAGGAAACAACGTAGACCGCTGATAGCTGCGGCCCAGCCCGGCGCGTGCGCGTTCCGGCTGGCGCCACGTGGTGATGTCGCGGCTGCCCAGCATCACCTGCCCGCTGCTGGGTGCCAGTTCGCCCGACAGGATGTTGATCAGCGTGGACTTGCCCGCGCCATTGGTGCCGATCACGGCATGGACCTCGCCACGCGCCAGCCCCAGCGACACGCCGTTCACGGCGGTCAGCCCGCCAAAGCGGCGCGTGACATTCGTGGCGGCCAGCAATAGCTCAGACATGGGGTTCTCCTTGAATGGGCAGGCGCGGCGTGGCGGCGGCGCTGCGGGGGGCGGACGTGTTTGCGTGGGCGGCGTTGTTCGCGCTGCCTGCGCTACCCATGCTGCCTGAAGCACCTGTGCCGCCCATGCCGCCCATGCCGCCTGCGGCACGAGCACGGCCAGCGCCGCTTCCCGCCCGTGCCTCGCGGCGCTGACGCCACTGCGCCGGCAAGCCCGCAATGCCGTTGGGCAACAGCGCCACCAGCGCAATGATGGCC
>CAJYKY010000517.1 GCA_913775005.1 uncultured Achromobacter sp. | reverse complement strand
CGACGCTCTTCCGATCTTGGACGCCGATTTGCTCGACATCGGCCACCTGCCCCCCGCCTTGCTGGCGCACCTGCCGGGCCTTGACATCGACACGCTGCGCGCCGGGCTGGCGGTAGCCAGCCAGGGCCTTCGCCATTTTGAGGGCGAAGGCGAATGGGTGGCGTGGCGGCGCACGCCGTCCGCGCCTACACGCGATCCAGGCCCTGTTTGAGATCCGCCAGAATGTCCTGCGGCGTCTCCAAGCCCACCGACAAGCGCAGCAAGCCTTCCGACAAGCCGTATTTTTCTCGGTCTTCTGCCGAATAACTCGCGTGCGTCATCGACGCTGGATGCTGGATCAGCGTTTCCGGGTCACCCAGGCTGACGGCAATGCGCGCCAGCTTCAGGCTGTTCAACAAGTTGCGCCCGGCCGCCAGCCCTCCTTTCAGCTCGAACGCCACCAGCCCGCCGCCTGCCGCTTGCTGCCGTTGCGCGATGTCGGCGCCCGCCGTGCCGGCCAGCCCGGGATAGAACACATCGGCCACGGCGCGATGCTCGCGCAGCAGGCGCGCCACCTGCAAGGCGGATTCGCTATGACGTTGGACGCGCAGTTCCAGCGTTTTGATGCCGCGCAGCACCAGGAAAGCGGTGAATGGCGATAAGGTCGCGCCTGTGAAATACCGCAGGCCTTGCAAGCGGATCGCGTCGATATGCTTTTTGCTGCCCAGCACGGCGCCGGCCAGCAAGTCACCATGGCCGCCCAGATACTTGGTGGCCGAATGCAGCACGATATCGGCGCCGTGCTCCAGCGGCCGTTGCAGCACCGGCGTGGCGAACGTGTTGTCCACGATGGTCAGCAGCCCCTTGCCGCGCGCGATGGCGGATACAGCGGCGATATCGACCAGGCGCAGATTGGGGTTGGCCGGCGTTTCGAAATACACCGCGCGCGTGTTGGAGCCGATGGCGGCGGCCACCGTTTCCGGCCGCGTGAAATCGGCAAACACCGCGCGCACGCCAAAGCGCGACAAGCCCTGTGCGAACAGCGTGAAGGCCGTGCCGTAGACAATCTGGTCCACCACGATTTCGTCGCCGCTTTGCAACAGCGAAAACAGCGTGGCGGAAATGGCCGCCATGCCCGACGCCGTCACCACGCCGGCCTCGGCGCCTTCCAGCGACGCCAGCCGCTCTTCCAGCAGCGCCTGCGTGGGATTGCGCGTGCGGCCATACACATAGCCCTGCGATTCGCCCAGGCGGATCTGGTCAAAGGCCTCGATGCTGTCTTGCGTGTAGGTCGACGTCAGGTATAGCGGCGGCGACAGGGCGCCCTGCTCGTCGAGCGGGTCATAGCCCAGGTGAATCGCGCGAGTGGCAAAACCTTGCGGCACGGTGTCAGACATGTGAACTCCTGTCATCAGATAGCGCAAAGGCTTCACACCCTTGCAGAGAATTGCTGCGTTGACGCGTCGATGTCGACTCGTTACATTGGAAAATTGTGTCCCCAGTTTTTGGTGCGCCATGACGTCCCTGGAAACGACCCCGGCATCGTCCCCCCGTCCTGCGCAAAAGCGCAGGCGTTGGTGGCCTGCTGCGCTGGTGGCGGGTTTGGCGGTGCTTGCGGCCATTACCGTGGCCGGGGTGCGCCAGGCGGGAGAGCGCGCGCAGGAGCGCGTGGCGTCCGACGAAATCCGCAAGGTCGCCACCACGCTGAGCCTGATGGTCAGCGGCGCCGAAGGGGAATCCGGCAACCTGCCCGCCATAGACCCCACGCCCAAGGCCACCGGTTTCTATGGCGAAATGGAGCGCGCCATCAAGACGGTCGCCAGCGAACGGCTGGCCCAGCACAAGGCGTATCTGCAAGAGCTCAAAGACATCGGCATGCCCCGCCTGCTGGACGCGCACCGGCTGGCGCAAGACGCCGGCCTGATCGAAAGCCGCATGATTCTTGAACAGGCCGAACGGCTGGTGCCCAAGTACCGGGATCAAAGCCTGCAAGTCTTGAAAGACATGCCCGCCTTGATCCGGTCGCTGGCGATCCGCGAACCGGAAAAGCAGAAGATGCTCACCAACCTGGACACCTCGCTCGCGCAGCGCAACGAAAGCCTGGAGCAGGTCTGGCGCCTGGAAGGCCGCATCCTGCGCGAGTTCGGTCTGATGATCTCGTTGCTGGACGACAATCGCCAGTTTTGGTACGCCGACCATGACGAGCTGATGTTCCAGCGCGATGCCGACCTCAAGCGTTTTCACCAGCATCAGGCCGCCATCGGCAAAATGGCCACCGAACAGGAACAGCTGGGCAAGCGGCAATTGGCCAATGTCTTTTCGGCATTGCGTTAAGCGCGCCTGCCGCCCTGCCGCCGACTCGATCCGCGCTGGCATCACCGCCCCCTTCAGCGCTTGTGGTCTGCCCGGCGCGACAGCCATTCGCCGGTGAACTGCACGATCGACACCAGCGCGATCAGGATGACGATCACCTCGAACATCACGCGGGTTTCATAGCGCTCGTAGCCGTAGCGGATCGCCAGGTCACCCAGGCCGCCCGCCCCCACCGCGCCCGCCATGGCCGACGCGTTGATCATGGCGATGACGCTGACCGTCATGCCGCCGATGATGCCGGGCAAGGCTTCGGGCAGCAGCACATGGCGCACGATGTGCCAACGGCGGCAACCCATGGCGCGCGCGGCTTCCACCAGGCCGTGGTCCACATCGTTCAGGCTGACTTGCGCGATGCGCGCGAAGAACGGAATCAGGTTGGCCGACAGCGGCACAATGGCCGCCCACGTGCCCAAGGTGGTGCCCACCAGAAATCGCGTGAACGGCAGCATCGCCACCAGCAGGATGATGAAAGGGATGGCGCGAAACGTGTTGACCGTGATCGACAGCGCCTTGTTGAAGCGCGGCTTGGGGTACAGGTTGCCGGGCGCCGTCACCGTCAATACGACCGCCAGCGCCAGGCCCGACACAATCGCGATCAGCGCAGACACGCTCACCATGGCAAGCGTTTGCAGGAATGCCTGCACGTATTTATCAAGCATCGGCAACGACATAACCCAGCACCT
>CAJYKY010000516.1 GCA_913775005.1 uncultured Achromobacter sp. | reverse complement strand
AACTTGCCGACGCCCGCCACCTGAATGGCTTTGTCCACTGAAACCAATGAAGCTGACATAAATGAAACCCCTTGATGTGATCATCAGTAACGCTGCACGCGTTGTATCCGCGTTTCCCTAATGCAGCTGCGCGACGTCGCGTAGCTGCTTAATCGTTGCCGCGGGATCGGGCCATGCCGGCTCCCCTGGCGCAAAACGTTGCCGCAAGTAGCCGACCAGATCCGCGACTTGCGCGTCGTTCAGGCTGTCGCGGAAGGCGGGCATGTAGCCCAATGCGTCGTCGGCGGGCTCCTGGATGCCATGCAGGATCACCTGGATCAGGTTGTCGGGCGTGGCGGCATGGAGGTTCGTGTTGGCGGCCAGCAAAGGCCGCGCGCCGAACAAGGTGGGACCGCTGCCCGCGTCATGGCAGGCTGCGCATGCGTTCTGATAGATGCGCTCGCCGTTGGCGTGGCGGGCTTGCAGCGCGTAGAGGGTCTCGGCGCTGGACGGCGATGCAGGTGCTGATGCGGGTGCCGTCGTGGGCCGCGTTGCCGATGTCGTCGCGGATTGCGTCGCAGATGCCTTCGCCGGCGAGATCGTCGGCGCCGACGTGTCATCGCGCAGATTCGCTTGCGCAGCAGGCGTTACCGCTGACACTGACGTTGCTCCCGCCGCCCCCGCCTTGCCCTGCTCCGGCAAATCCATCAAATACGTCGTGATGGCACGCAGATCGCTGTCGGGCAATTCAGCCAGGCCGTGGATCACGGGCGCCATCGGCCCCGCCGCCACGCCATGTTTAGGCGCGTAGCCGGTGCGCAGGTACTGGAACAGTTCTTCGCTGCTCCACGCGCGCGGGCCGCTGGCCAGTGTGTTCAAGGCGGGCGCGGTCCAGCCCTCGGCCTCGCCGCCTGCCAGATAGTGCACGCCGGTCTTCTCTGCGCCCAGGCGATTGCGCGGCGTATGGCAGGCGGAGCAATGGCCCGCGCCTTCCACCAGATACGCGCCACGCAACCATGCGGCGCTGCGCGACGGGTCGGGTGTGAAAGGCGTGGCATCGTGGAACAGCGCATTCCAGCCCGCCAGCAGCGGCCGCAAGTTGAACGGAAACGCCAGCTGCGTCTTCGGCGGCTCGGCCTTCTCGGCCGGTTGCGACATCAGGTAGCCGTACAGCGCCTGCATGTCTGCATCGCTGAGCTTGGCGTATGCCGTGTATGGAAATGCGGGGTACAGCTGGCGGCCATCCTGATGCACGCCTTGGCGCATGGCGCGTTCGAAGGCGGCGTAGGACCAGCGTCCGATGCCAGTGTCGTTGTCGGGCGTGATGTTGGTGGTGTAGATGGTGCCGAAGGGTGTGTCCAGCGCGAGTCCACCGGCATTGGTCTTGCCGCCGGGCGCCGTGTGGCAGACCATGCAGTCCCCTGCCGCGGCCACCAGCCGGCCGCGCTCGATGGCGGCTGCCGAGTACAGTGACACGTCGGGTCCCGCCGTCAAGGGCAAGGCCGGCTTCATCGGCCACAAGGTCACGGCAACCCCCGCCAAGCCTGCCATGCCTGCCGCCAGCCACTTCCAGCCGCGCGACAAGGCGTTGCGCGAGCGGCGCTGCCCGGCCAGCGCGCGCCGCAAAGATTCAGTTTGGAATGGCACTTGGCGCAGGCGCACGCCCGTTGCATCGTGGATGGCGTTGGCGATGGCCGCTGCGGCAGGCAGCGTCACCACGCCGTCCACGTTCAAGCTGCCTTGCGTGATGCGCAGGGCAGCGGCGTCCGCATTGCTCACGTCGCGCCGTTGTTTCCATTCATCAAGCGCGCCAGCGGTGGCGTTGGAATGCAGCGATGGGCTTGACCAGGTGTCGAATGCAGCGGGTTCAGCCAGCAAGCGACGGGCGCTGTCCAGCATCCACGGGGCTTGATGGTCGATGGACAGATGATCGGGCGCATCGATGCGTGCCTCAATGCTTGCGCCTTGCGCGGCGTGCAGGTGCTGGCTGTCGTGCCCGGCAACGACGCGCGTGACGTCGATACGGCCGGTGTCCGGTTGCACGGCCACCTCGGCCACCCACGCGCTCCACACCATGCGCGCGGCGCCGGTGTCGTCCACGCATTGGACCTGCGCGGTGGCAAAGCCGGTGCCGCGCAGCATGCCGTCGGTTGAGACGGAAGCGGGACCTGTGCGGCCGCGAGCAAGATCGCCTCCAATGTCATCCGCGCCGCCCTGTGCAGCCCACGCGGATTCCCCCGCCACCCCCGTCTCGCCCGCAACCTGCGCCGCCCGCGTTGCCACCTGCTGCGCCAGATCGCGCCCCCTGCCCGGCGGCAGGTGACGTAGCCGCCACGCTTGCGGGTCCTGGCCTTGGGCCAGCGCCTGTTCGTGCCAATAGCTTTCTTCGGCGAACACCTGCGCCGCGTTCAACTCCTGCACGCTGGCGCGCAGCGGCTTACCCGCTTGCGCGCTGAAGACGACCGGCATGCTGCTACGCAGCGTTGCATGCGCGGCAGCACTGGCTTGTAAGGGCTGGCTCAATAGCCGCGCGAGGCTGGGCCGCAGCGCCCACGGCGTCTGCGATGTCAGTACGGCGGTGTTTGAAGGGGGAAGGTGCTGAGCCGGGATTTGCGCGTTGAGCGATGTCGCATCCCCTTGCGGTGCATCGGCATGCTCGCCGCTACTGTCAGCACCGCGATGCAACGTGTTGATGCTGCCGTCTTGCGGCAAAGCGGAATCATTGGACAGCCGCCCCGGCTGGATGCCCAGAACCCGCTCATCGTCTTCGCCCGCGACACACACCACCGATACCGGCCTGCCCACGGCCTGCGACAGCAGCGCGGCATCGGCAGCGGCGTCCATCAAGTCCATGGGATGACAAGCATCGTGCCCGTCATCAGCCGCACCGCTTGCACCGCCGCCCTGCGCCGCGGCTTGCGCATCGCCGTGCCCGATCACGGTGACGGTGATCGCCGCAGTCGGTTGGTGCAGGAACACCGACAGCTCTTGCCGGACCAGCGCTTGCGTGTCGCGCGAGCAGGCAGGCAGCCACACACGGGTGTGGCCGTTCAGCGACCACGCGATGACCTGCGCACTCGCAGCGGCAGAAGTCTGGCCGTGCAGCATGTACAGAATGGGATCGACGCCCCCACCCGACGGCTCATCCCCTTGAATCGCGGAGCTACTGCCCGCCCAGGACTGCGCCTCTGACCACACACGCTGCCACTCCGGCGCCAACGTCAACGCAGCCTGCCGCGCATAGACCGGCGTCACCGCCACCACGCCAGCAAAATGCTCATGCTGCACCACCGCCACCACGCCCGCCTCGCGACGCGCAGCGTCGCTCTGCACGCCTTGCAGCAAACTGCCCCGATAGCGCGCACCGTCCCACAAGACCTGCGGTGCACGCAAGACAACGCCATGCAGCAAATCAGCCGGGAGCTCGGCCAGCGGGCGGCTTGCAAGCAAAGACATATCCGCCACGGAATCAGTCATCGCGCGCACCACCACCCAGGGAAGGCGTTGACTCGGACACCGTGGCATCAACGCCCGCCGCGCCACCCGCCCGCAACTGCGCCGCGCGATGCGCCGCCATCATGATTTCCACATGCGTGCCGCAGCGGCACAGGTTGTGATGCAGCTCGCGCCGGATCGCGTCATCGGACGGGTTGGGATTGCGGCGCAGCAGCGCTTCCACCGTCATGATCATGCCGTTCAGGCAATAGCCGCATTGCGCCGCCTGGCAGTCGATGAAAGCCTGCTGCGTCGTGCCGGGCTGCTGGCGCGTGCCCAAGCCTTCCAAGGTGGTGACCTCGCGCCCTTGCACCGCCTTGACCGGAATGACGCAGGACCGCGCGGCCACGCCGTCGATCAGCACCGTGCACGCGCCGCACTCGCCCAGGCCACAGCCGTACTTGGGGCCGTTCAGCGCCAGATCATTGCGCAGCACATGCAGCAGCGCCGTGCCCGGCTCGGCCGTCACATCGCATGCGCCGGCGTTGACGTGCAGCCGGATCGAGGGCGGGGTGCTGCTTGAATTGACGGAAGATCCCATGGGCGTGGCGCAAGTGGACGGTTCGGAAGGTACGAAGGTTGCCGCGAGGCGGGCCGGCGGGCAAGCCCCGCGCCCGGCTGATGGGCGACCCGGGCCCCTGTCAGGCAGCGGCCCGGTTCTTCGGGTCGACAAGCGGCTCCGTGAACACGTCATAACCGAAGCACCACGACGGATCCTCATTCGTGCGCAGCCACGTGTTGTCGTGCGAAATCCGTTGCACCTTGCTGGCGCGTTCGGCGCGGTTGGCCTCGTACAGCGCAAACGCCAGTTCGTGATTGTGCACGCCCACTTCCTTGAAGCAGCGCGCCAGCATGGCGCCGTCTTCAATCGCCATGGCCGCGCCCTGCGCCATGTGCGGCTTCATGGGGTGGCAGGCATCGCCCAGCAGCACCAGGCGGCCTCGGCTCCACAGCGGCAGCGGGTCGCGTTCCAGCAGCGACCACTTGGTGACTTCCACCGTGGCGTCAATCAACGCCTGCACCGTGGGATGCCAGCCGCTGAACGCCTCGCGCATTTCGTCCTTGCTGCTGGGCAGCCAGCGGTCGTTCAAATCCCAGTGTTCAACCGGCACGCCCGTCACGTAGTAGAGCTCGTCGGCTTTGCTGGTGACGAAGTACGTCATCATGTGCCGGTCATCGCTCCACCACTTCACGCAGGCGTCAAAGGGCAGCATGCCCTGCTTGACCTGCGGCGTGGGGAACACGGCGCGGTGCGCCAGGTAGCCCGCGTACTTGGGCAGTTCGGGTCCCAACAGTTCTTCGCGGATGCGTGAATTGACGCCATCGGCGCCGATCACGATGTCAGCCTCTTCCGAGGTGCCGTCGGCAAAGTGCATGACGACGACATCGCCCCGGTCTTCCACGCGCGTCAGGCTCTTGTTGTAGACCACGGCGCTCTTGGGCAGCGCGTCGATCAGCAAGGCGTGAAAGTCGCCACGGTGCACGGTCAGGTACGACGCGCCGTATTGCTTGACGGCGTAGTCGCCCAGCGGAATCTGCGCCAGGATGTCGCCCGTTTCCCAATGGCGGCTGTACCAGTAATCCGGGTGCGACCCTTGCGCGTTCAGCGCATCTTCAACGCCGATGCGGCGCAAGATTTTCATGACGTTGGGCCCCACGTGGATGCCCGCCCCCAGCCGCGAAAAGCCGGGCGCCTGCTCGTAGACGCGGACATTCAGCCCTTCATTGAGCAGCAGCGCAGCGGTGGCGGCGCCGCCAAGACCCGCGCCAACAACGGCGATACGAGGGGATGTAGACACGGAACTTCTCCTTGCTGGATGGTGATAGACCTGGAAAGCTTCAAAATCGAATAATTAGCGAGTACACGCTTTATTTCTGGGGGCAGAAAATTCCCCAGCTCAGTGCATACCCCGAAACAGATCCCCAAAATAGTGCCTATTTTTCACAGAATTAGGTGAAAACCACTACGGGCCTCAGGCTGGTCATCTGTCTCGCTCTTTGCAAGAATAGAGCGTATACGCTTCTTTTGAATTTATCGAAAACCCTAGGCCCGACCTCTTTCAAGGCTTTGCACATGACGAAGACATTCCGAATTGGCCAGATCGTTCCCAGCTCCAACACCACGATGGAAACCGAGGTGCCCGCCATGTTGCAGGCGCATTCGTCGTTGCGCCCGAGCGACCGCTTCACCTTCCATTCCAGCCGCATGCGCATGAAGAAGGTGCAGAAGGAAGAGCTGGCCGCCATGGACGCCGAAAGCGACCGCTGCGCGCTGGAACTGAGCGACGCGCGGGTCGATGTGCTGGGCTACGCCTGCCTGGTCGCCATCATGGCCATGGGCCGCGGCTATCACCGCGTCTCGCAACAGCGGCTGACCGAACGCACCGCTGAAAACGGCGCGTCTGCGCCCGTCATCACCAGCGCGGGCGCGCTGGTGGACGCGTTGCATGTGATGGGCGCCAAGAAGATCGCGCTGGTCGCGCCCTACATGGTGCCGCTGACCGAACTCGTCATGGATTACATCGCCGCCGAAGGATTCGAGATCGTGGATTGGCGCGCGCTGGAAATTCCCGACAACCTGGAAGTGGGCCGCCACGACCCGGCCAAGCTGCCGGCCATCGTCGCGGGCATGAATGTGGCCGATGCCGATGTCATCGTGCTGTCGGCCTGCGTGCAGATGCCGTCGCTGCCCGCCGTGGCGCAAGTCGAAGCCGAAACCGGCAAGCCGGTGTTGACGGCGTCCATCGCCACCACCTACGCCATCCTGAAAGAGCTGGGCCTGGATCCTGTCGTGCCGGGCGCGGGCGCCTTGCTTTCGGGTGCGTACCCTTATTCGAAGGCCGCACAATGACCCAGACCCCCGCCTCTCACTCCACGTACCTCTACGGCGGCAACGTCCACGCCAACGGCATCCGCCAGCACTATCTGCGCTATGGCGGCGCGTCCGATGGCCGCGCTGAGCGCCCCGCCGTCATCGTCATTCCCGGCATCACCAGCCCCGCTGTCACCTGGGGATTCGTGGGCGAACAGCTGGGCCGCCAGTTCGACACCTATGTGATCGATGTGCGCGGACGCGGCCTGTCCGCCTCCGGCCCGGGCCTGGACTACAGCCTGGACGCGCAAGCCGCCGACGTAATCGCCTTCGCGCAAGCCTTAGGGCTGACGCGCTACGCGCTGGTCGGCCACTCCATGGGCGGGCGCATCGCCGTGCGCGCCGCCCGCAGCAAGCCCGCGGGGCTGGAGCGCCTGGTGATCGTTGACCCGCCCGTCTCCGGCCCCGGCCGCCGCGCCTATCCGGCGAACCTCGCGTGGTACGTCGATTCCATCCGCCAGGCCACGCACGGCATGTCGGCCGAAGACATGCGCGCGTTCTGCCCCACCTGGACCGACGCCCAGCGCCAGCTGCGCGCGCAGTGGCTGCATACCTGCCATGAACCGGCCATCGTGCAGAGCTTTGAAGACTTCGGCCGCGACGACATCCACGCCGACCTGCCTCGCATCACCGTGCCGATGCTGCTGATGACCGCGGAAAAGGGCGGCGTCGTGGGCGATGACGACGTTGCCGAATGGCAAGGTCTGTCGCCGCAGACGCAGCACGTGCGCGTGCCGGCCGCCGGTCACATGATTCCCTGGGACAACGAGGCCGGTTTCTACGCCGCCTTTGGCGACTTCCTGGGCCGCGCGCTGCACTGATGCGTCCTTCACTGATGCGTCCATCCCAACGTCCAAGGAGACTCCAATGTCCGTCAGCGATATCGATTTGATCCACGCCTGGAAGCAGGTGCTGACGCTGTCCCGGCTGGAAGCGGGCCAGATCGTCACCGTGCTCACTGGCGCCGACACGCACCCGCAAACCTTGCGCTGCGCCATCGCCGCCGCCAGCGACATGGGCGCGCGCGTCAACCGGCTGGACCTGCCGCCCGTCAATGCCGACAAGTCCATCAGCCGCGATGCGCTGGCGTATCTGGGCGCAACGCCGCTGACCGGCAATCCGGCCGCCATCGCCGCACTGACGGCCAGTGACCTGGTGCTGGACCTGATGACGTTGCTGTTCTCGAACGAGCAGCACGAGATCCTGAAAACCGGCACCAAGATCCTGCTGGCGATCGAACCGCCCGAAGTGCTGTGCCGGCTGGTGCCCACCGCCGCCGACCGGGAACGCGTGCGGGCCGCCGCAAGCCGCATCGAAGCCGCGCGGCAGATGCACATCA
>CAJYKY010000515.1 GCA_913775005.1 uncultured Achromobacter sp. | reverse complement strand
CAATGATCTGCTTGAGTTCCTTGGCGCGCAGCAGCGGCATCGTGGGCACCGTCACCAGCCCCGCCTTGATCGCCGCCAGCCAGGACGCCGCCATCATCGCGTTGTTCGGGCCACGCAGCAGCAGGCGGTTGCCCGGCACCAGCTTCATGTCTTCGGTCAGCACGCGCGCGATGCGGTTGGTCAGTGCGGCCAGCTCGCTATAGGTCATGGTGGCCGGCTTGCCGTCCTGCTTCCAGCGCAACGCCACGCGGTCGCCGAAGCCGCGGTCAGCCATGGCGTCCACCAGTTCAACGGCGCAATTGAAGCGTTTGGGATAGGCCACGTCGGGGCCATCAAGCAGGAATTCTGGCCATTGTTCGCCCGGGGGAAGATTGTCCCGGGCGAAGGTGTCGATGTGGGCGGAGCTTTCCATGTAATTCCCCTTGGAAGGTGCGATGCGGTGTGGTTGGCTTTGTTATTGCGATAAGGCGAGGCTCGGTGGCCCCTTAGCCCTTCAGCAGTTCACGGGCAATGATCAACTTCTGCACTTCGGTGGCGCCTTCGTAGATACGCAGCGCTCTGATTTCCCTGTAAAGCTTCTCCACCGGCATCCCCGACACCACGCCCGCGCCGCCAAACATCTGGAGCGCGCGGTCGATCACGGTCTGCGCCGATTCCGTAGCCGTCATCTTGGCCATGGCGGCTTCACGCGTGGTGCGCAGCTTCTGCACGTCGCGCATCCACGCGGCGCGATACGTCAGCAACGCCGAGGCATCGATGGCGGTCGCCATGTCGCCCAGCGCAGCTTGCGTCAGTTGCAGGTCGGCCAGCGTCTGGCCGAACATGCGGCGCGACTTGGCGCGCGCCAATCCTTCATCCAGCGCGCGGCGGGCAAAGCCCAGCGCCGCCGCCGCCACCGATGCGCGGAAGATATCCAGCGTCATCATGGCAAGCTTGAAACCCTGCCCCGCGTCGCCCAGCCGATGCGACACCGGCACACGGCAGTTGTCGAACGTGATGGTGGCCAGCGGATGCGGGGCGATGAGATCGATGCGTTCGCTGACCTCGAACCCCGGCATGTCCGCGTCCACGACGAACGCGCTGATGCCGCGCGCGCCGGGGGCTTCGCCCGTGCGGGCAAAGACGACATAGAAGTCAGCAATGCCGCCGTTGGATATCCACGTCTTGGCGCCGTTCAGCACGTAATGGTCGCCTTCCAGCCGGGCTTCGCAAGCCAGCGCGGCGACGTCCGAGCCGGCATCCGGTTCGGACAATGCAAAGGCGGCAATCGCGTCACCGCTGGCCACACGCGGCAGGTAATGCTGGCGCAGCGTGTCGGAACCCATCAGCGAGATCGCGCCGCTGCCCAGGCCCTGCATGGCGAAGGCAAAGTCGGCCAGCCCTTCATGGCGGGCAAAGGTTTCACGCAGGATGCAGACCGCGCGCGAATCCACTTCAGGCAGCGCGCCACCCCAGGCGCCGTTCGGGCCGCCCGCCACCGCGTAACGCAGCCACCCGGCCTGGCCCATGGCCTTCACCAGCTTCTTGCAGGCCGCGTCCGCGTCGTGGTGATCGACATCACCCAGCGATTTTTCGCACCAGGCGTCTACGTCATGCGCCAGCTTGCGATGCGCGTCGTCGAAAAAGGGCCAGTCCAGAAAACTTGCGTCACGCATCATCAGTTCCCCTCGAAGACCGGCTTCTGTTTGGCCACGAAGGCCTCGTAGGCGCGATGGAAGTCGCGCGTCTGCATGCAGATGGCCTGGGCTTCGGCTTCGGCCTCGATGGCTTCGTCAACACCCATGTTCCATTCCTGATGCAGCAGCTTCTTGGTGACGCCGTGTGCAAAGGTGGGGCCGGCGGCCAGCTGCGCAGCCAGCTTCTCGGCGGCCTCGGCCAGCTTGTCGGATTCATGCAGGGCATTGAAGAAGCCCCAGCTCGCGCCCTCGTCGGCCGTCATGGCGCGGCCCGTGTACAGCAGTTCAGAGGCGCGGCCCTGGCCGATCATGCGCGGCAACAAGGTGCAGGCGCCCATGTCGGCGCCGGCCAGACCCACCCGCGTGAACAGGAATGCGGTGCGTGCGGCCGGGGTTCCCAGGCGCATGTCGGAGGCCAGCGCCACCATCGCGCCCGCGCCTGCGCACACGCCGTCGACCGCCGCCACGATCGGCTGCGGGCAGGCGCGCATGGCTTTGACGAGGTCGCCCGTCATCCGCGTGAAGTCCAGCAGTTCAGGCATGGTCATCTTGGTCAGCGGGCCGATGATTTCATGCACGTCGCCGCCCGAGCAGAAGTTGCCGCCCGCGCCCGTCACGACCACCACCTTGATGTCGGTGGCATAGACCAGCGAACGGAACAGGTCGCGCAGTTCGGCGTAGGAATCGAACGTCAGCGGGTTCTTGCGTTCCGGACGGTTCAGCGTAACCGTGCCGATCTTGCCGTCGGCCGACACCTGCCACAGAAACGTCTTGGCCTGGTAACCGGCCATCGGACGCTTGTGGTGCTTCATGGTGTGCTCTTCGGACTGGGTGCTCATGGTGTCTCCGTTCGTTATTCAGGGTTGAGGGGCGCGGGGCTTAGCCCGTCATCACTTCGCCGCCGTCCACGGCGATCGCCTGGCCGTTGATCGAGGCTGATGCCGGCAACGCCAGCCAGGCCACGGTTTCAGCCACTTCCTCGGGCTGCACCAGGCGGCCCTGCGGGTTGCGCTCGGCCAGCTTGGCGCGAGCGGCTTCCGGCGTCATGCCGGTCTTGTCCACGATGTTCGACACGGCGCCGCGCACGATGTCGGTTTCGGTGTAGCCCGGGCAGACGGCGTTCACGGTGATGCCCTTCTGTGCGGTTTCCAGCGCCAACGAGCGGGTCAGGCCGATTACGCCGTGCTTGGCGGCGCAGTAAGCGCTGACATAGCCGTAGCCGATCAGGCCCGCGGTGCTGGCCACGTTGATCACGCGGCCCCATTTTTCTTCAAGCATGTCCGGCAGCGCGGCCTGGATGCAGTGGAACGTGCCGGTCAGGTTGACGGCCAGCATCTGGTGCCACAGCGCGGAGTCAGTGCGGTCAAAACGTTGGCTGACCGCCTGGCCCGCGTTGTTCACCAGGATCAGCACCGGGCCGAACTGCGCCTGGGCCTCGCTGAATGCCGCCCGCACGGACGCTTCATCGGCGATGTCGGCGCTGACGGTCTGCACCTGGCCCAGCTTGGCCAAGCTGTCTGCGGCCGCGTCCAGCGCCGCGCCGTCCCGGCCCAGCAGCGTGACGCGGGCGCCGCGCTCAAGCAGCGCGCGGGCGCTGGCCAGGCCAATGCCGCGAGCACCGCCCGTGACCAGCGCGTGACGCCCCGACAGCGATTGCGCAAGCGTCGTCATTTGATGTCCAGTTGCGCCATGGCGGCGGCACGTTCGAAGTTGGTTTCCAGCTGGCGCTTGCCGGCGAAATACTGATTGGGCCACGCCACATCACGGTAGCCCACGCGGGCGGCTTCGCGCAGCGTCCACGAGGCGTCGGCCAGATGGGGACGGGCCAGCGCGCAAAGGTCGGCGCGGCCGGAAGCGATGATGCCGTTGGCGTGGTCCGCTTCGAAGATGGCGCCCACGGCGATGGTGGGAATGCCGGCTTCGTTGCGCACGCGGTCGGCGAACGGCGTCTGGAACATGCGGCCGTAGACCGGCTTTTCTTCCTTGCTGACCTGGCCGGACGAGCAGTCGATCATGTCGGCGCCGGCCGCCTTGAAGTGGCGGGCAATTTCAACGGCGTCGTCGGCCGTGATGCCGCCTTCCACCCAGTCGCTGGCGGAGATCCGCACCGACATTGGCTTGTCTTGCGGCCAGACCTCACGCACGGCGCGGAACACTTCCAGCGGAAAGCGCAGGCGGTTTTCCAGGCTGCCGCCGTATTCGTCGTCGCGCAGGTTGGTCAGCGGCGAAATGAAGCTGGACAGCAGGTAGCCGTGGGCGCAGTGCAATTCCAGCCAGTCAAAGCCGGCGTCCTGCGCGCGCTTGGCGGCGGCCACGAAGTTGGCCAGTACGTCGTCCATGTCGGCGCGCGTCATGGCGCGCGGCGTTTGCGACACGCCGTCGATGTAGGGCAAGGCGGATGCCGACAGCAGCGGCCAGTTGCCTTCGGCCAGCGGGTGGTCGATTTTTTGCCAGCCCAGCTGCGTGGAACCCTTGCGGCCCGCGTGGCCCAGCTGCACGCCGATGCGCGCATCGCTATTGCCGTGGACGAAGTTCACGATGCGGGCGAAGGCCTGAGTCTGATCGTCGTTCCACAGGCCCGGGCACCCCGGCGTGATGCGGGCGTCAGGCGATACGCAGGTCATTTCCACCATGACCAGCCCGGCGCCGCCCATGGCGCGCGCGCCCAGGTGCACCAGATGGAAGTCGCCCGGCACGCCGTCGGTGCACGAGTACATGGCCATCGGCGAAACCAGGATGCGGTTCTTCAGCGTGACGCCGCGCGCCTTGTAGGGCGTCAGCATCGGGATGGCGGGGCGTTGGCCCGGCTGGGCCGGGGCGCCAGCATGCTCGGCGATCCAGCGCTCGAAGCCTTCCAGCCAGGCGGGGTCGCGCAGGCGCAGGTTTTCATGCGAGATACGCTGCGAACGGGTCAGCAGCGAATAGGCGAATTGCTCGGGCTCCAGTTCCGCGTAGCGTTCTACGTTTTCGAACCACTCGGTGGAGTTGCGGGCGGCGTTCTGGATCTTCAGCACTTCTACGCTGCGCACTTCTTCGTAGTGCTTCAGGCCGGCTTGCACGCTGCCTTCGGCGCCGCTCAGGCAGCGGGCCAGTTCGATGGAGTCTTCCAGCGCCAATTTGGTGCCGGAACCGATGGAGAAGTGGGCGGTGTGGGCGGCGTCGCCCATCAACACGACGGGTACGGCGCGTTCGCCGCGCGGGGTGTCGAGCGTGTTCCAGTGCACCCAGGTGTTGCAGATGACGCGGGGGAAGCGGATCCAGATGGCTGATCCGCGCAGGTGCGAGGCGTTGCTGATCAATGCATTGCCGTCGAGCCAGGGTGCGAACAGTTTTTCGCAGTAGGCGATACCTTCTTCCTGGCTCATCTGTTCGATGCCGGCGGCCTGCCAGGTTTCTTCGGGCGTTTCCACGATGAACGTGGACATGCCGTCTTCGTAGCGGTAGGCGTGGGCTTGGAACCAGCCGTGTTCGGTTTGGACGAAGGCGAAGGTGAAGGCGTCGAACACCTTTTTGGTGCCCAGCCAGACGAAGCGGCAGCGGCGCTGGTCGATGTCGGGGTGGAAGGTGTCCGCGTAGCGGGTGCGGACCTGGCTGTTGATGCCGTCGGAGGCGATGACGAGGTCGGCGTCGTATTCGCGTGCGATGGCTTGGTCGTCTTGGACGAAGTTTTCGAATACCAGCTTCACGCCGACGTCTTCGCAGCGGGCTTGCAGGATGTTCAGGAGCTTCTTGCGGCCGATGCCGATGAAGCCGTGGCCGCTGCTGCGGATGCTGCGGCCTTTGAAATGGATGTCGATGTCATCCCAATGGTTGAAGGCGTCGCCGATGGTCTGGGCGGAAACGGGGTCGGCTTCACGCAGGTTTTGCATGGTGGCGTCGGAGAACACCACGCCCCAGCCGAAGGTGTCATACGGACGGTTACGTTCGATGACCGTGATCTCGTTGGCGGGGTTCTGCAACTTCATGAGCAGACCGAAATACAGGCCGGCGGGGCCACCGCCGATGCAGACTATTTTCATTGCCGTATACGCTCCGAGGTACGCGACAGTCGCTCTTTTTTGGAGCGGGGGGCCGCGGATATTTAGGTCTGGATAGTTTAGGCTTG
>CAJYKY010000514.1 GCA_913775005.1 uncultured Achromobacter sp. | reverse complement strand
AACCCTCGCCGCGCCAGCCGTGAACAGGTGCTGGCGCGGCGAGGGTTCACGCGCAAAGTCAGCGGGGCCGGCACATTGGCCGACTCCAGGATTTCACGCCATTGCTGCGGGTAGGCTACGCCCAGCTGCTTAACCCACCAGCCGGGGTGGTTCCACTGGGCTTCGGGGCTGTCGGACACGGCGTCCTCAAGCTTGGCGCGCTCGCGAAGAAAGCGGCGCAGGCACGCGTTGAGCATGCCCTTGAACGACGCCAGGCTGCGGGTATTGGATGCGGCCGTCACCGCCTGGTCCACCACCGTATGCGCCGCATACACCGGCATGCCCGGCAACGCGCTGGCGGCCTCGCCCTCTTCTTTCAGCAGGGTCAGCGACACCAGCAACAGCGATTCGAACAACACGCTGGGATAACGCTGCACCAATTCACGGCCCACAGCGTCGGCCCAACCCAGGTAGCGCATCGCATGGAAAGACACCGCCTGCGTGGCGGGGCGCAGCGCGGAACTGACGTCAGACAACGCGTCCGTCAGGGAACGGCCGTCCAGCACGCCCTCGACCACCCCCGCACTGGAAAGAAGAACGGAGGACAGCGGGGGGGCCAGATTGGGGGAATCAGAACGCGTGGACATGGTGGAAATTCAAAAGATAAGACCGATATGGTAGCCGGACCTGGACGAATGGCGGGCCCGGCGTCAAACTGGCCGGCCACCCTGGAGCGCCTTCATGACCACCGCCACGCTGTTGCTGTTCATTCTGGCGTCCGCCGTCGCCATCGTGACGCCGGGCCCCACCACCCTGCTTGCGCTTAGCAACGGCTCGCGCCATGGCGTGCGCGCCGCCAGTTGGGGCATGGCCGGCGCGGTGCTCGCGGGCCTGATCCTGGTCGCTGCGGTGGCCTCGGGCCTGGGCGTGGTGCTGGCGGCGTCAGAGGTGGCCTTCCAGATCATCAAATGGGTGGGCGCCGCGTATCTGGCGTATCTGGGGTGGAAGATGCTGCGTTCGGACTCGGCGCTGGTCTTGCCGACGTCGTCGGCGGCGGCCGGTGCGAACCGCCCGGCCGGGCTGGCGCTGGGCATGCGCAGCTTTCTGGTCGCGCTGACCAACCCCAAGGCGCTGTTGTTCATGTCGGCCTTTCTGCCGCAGTTCATCAACCCCCAGGCGCCGCTCCTGACGCAATACGCCACGGTGGCGGCGGTGCTGGCCACCATCAATATCCTGACCATGCTGGTCTATGCCACGCTGGGCGCACAGCTGGTACGCGCATTCCAGGGCAAAGGATTGCGTTGGCTGAATCGGGTTTGTGGGAGTTTGATGATTGGGCTTGCGGGTACGCTGGCGTTATACCGGCGCGGGGGATAGCAGCAAAGGTGACGGTAAAGATTATGTGCCGCCGGCGTGATCAGAATAATCAGCGCGCTGCGGGGGATCTGGGTGGTGATAAATATGATCTTTGATCGCGCGTTCCAGCCGGGCGATTTCGGCATCGTAAAAAGTTAATGCCTTGATAATGGATTTTTCGACAAGCACCGGCGCGCCACTGGCTTCGGCCACCTTTTGCCGGTTCTGAGAACAGAGCCGGTCTTTCATCAGCGCATCCCGCTGGGCGGTCAAGGCATCCAGCTCACGCACGTGGGCCGGCGGCGGATGCCAGGTGGCCGGCTGCGCCGCCAACGCATAATTGGCCAGCGCCAGCGCATCCGGCGTGCCGGGCTTGCTCTGCTTACCCTGCTTGGCAGGCGGCAAGCCAAATTCCTGCACATCGGCAAAATCCACGATGGACACCGTTACGCCACAGTCGGTCAGCGTGGTGGCGGGCAGATGATGATAGGGACTTCTGCCGTCCAGCACCGCATGCACATGGTCCGCCGACGCGCCCAGCTTGCCACACCACAACACCAGCACATACACACCATCCAGAGAGTTGGCCACGACCTTGCTTTTATGCTTGTCCAGCTTCGGATCCAGCAACAGGGTGCATGTCAGCTTCGTTTGAGATACGTCGACGCCCAGATAAAACATGGCTCGCCCCTCCAGGATGCTGCGTGATAGGTGAGTTGAATTTATCCACCGCACCGTCGAATGACAATCCAGAAGAATCAGATTATTTGATGCGAAATGGGTCTTGTGGGTGGTTACGGCCCGAGCGGCAGAAAAATCAGACCAAAACACCTAGTAGAACTAAGCGCCGCCAGCAGCGAAAGAAACGAGAATGGTCCGTGAGCGTTCACAGCCGCAGAGTGAACACGAGAACATCCGATGGGGACATCACAGCCGGCCAAGCGCCCCCTTTACGCCCCACAGATGAATGTATAAAATTTTATACGCAGTTGACTTATGACCTACGAAAAGGAGATCCGTTGGGTAGGGTCCGCCTACGACGATCTCATTAAATTCCCTGACGACCCCCGCCGAGATGCTGGTTTCCAGTTGAGCAAAGTCCAGGCGGGTTTGGAGCCGGAAGATTGGAAGCCGTTCGACGACGTGGGGGCAGGAACACGGGAGATTCGAATTCGCGATGCCAGCGGAATCTTTCGGGTCATGTATGTCGCCAAATTCGAGGAAGCCGTATATGTCCTGCACTGCTTCCAGAAGAAGACGCCAACGACCAGCAAGCGCGACAAAGACATCGCCACCGCGCGCTATCGCGCCGTGATCAATGCAAGAAAAAATAGACTATGAAAATCGACACCGAAATTCGCCATGTGACGAAGCCAGGCGCGAACTTGTTTCGCGAATTGGGGTTCTCGGCCGAGGAAGCCGCGCGGCTACACGCCGCTTCGCGCCAGCAGATCAACGATACGCGGTTGCTCAAGGAGCAGCTCATGTTGGAATTGGCGGAGTGGATTGAACAGCATCACCTGAAACAAGCAGAGGCCGCGAAGATCCTCATGGTGTCCCGGCCGCGCGTGTCCGACGTGGTGAACAAGAAAACAGCCAAGTTCACCATCGACGCGCTGGTGGAAATGTTGAGCCGGGTTGGGAAACCGGTCCGGCTCGCGATTGGATGACCGCCTCCCATTGACCTACGGCAATGCCGTATAATTCGCGATTCGCCCTCGCCGTCATCATGGCCCGCCCCTTCTCTGGGACCTCCATGCACAGGCGCCACCCGATTTTTGAAGAGCTATGAAGGATGCCGCCCCGACAGCGCGCAGCGCAGGATGGCATGCGTCGCATATCAGTGAAGCGCGCAGCCGCGTAGGCCTGCCGCAGACGGATTTCGCTGAGTTGCTGGGCGTGAGCGTACGCACTTTGCAAGACTGGGAACAAGGTCGCCGCACCCCCTCGGGCGCGGCGAAGACCCTTTTGCAAGTGGCGATGCTGCACCCCGAAACCCTGCGAGAACTGCCCCCGTGGCGCGCCGATGGGCACGCTGAATCTTGAAGCCTGCCGCCCCGGCCTGCCCCGACACAAACAACACATCCGCCGCGCAAACCTCTCCCCGCGCGATTTTTTGGTGAACGACATTGGAAATCCTCGAAACCTCCCGGCCTGGCAAAGGCCCCGGCAAGGCCAACAGCGCTGACGCGAACGCGTCTGCCGCTTCCACGCTGGCCGATAGCATCGCCGCCGTCAACGCTGCCGGCCGAACCCCGCGCGTGGGGTTCGTTTCCCTGGGCTGTCCGAAAGCCCTGGTCGACTCCGAACGCATCCTGACCCAACTGCGCACCGAAGGGTACGAAGTCACGCCCGAGTACAACGACGCAGATGTCGTGGTCGTGAACACCTGTGGTTTCATCGACAGCGCCAAGGCCGAATCGCTTGATGCGATTGGCGAAGCGCTGGCCGAGAACGGCAAGGTGATCGTCACCGGCTGTATGGGCGTTGAGGAATCGGTGATCCGCAACGTGCACCCCAGCGTGCTCGCGGTGACCGGCCCCCAGCAGTACGAAGAGGTGGTGCGCGCGGTGCACGAGGCGGCGCCTCCGAAGCAGGACCACAATCCCTATCTGGATCTGGTGCCGCCGCAAGGCATCAAGCTCACGCCCAAGCACTATGCCTACCTGAAGATCAGCGAAGGCTGCAACCACCGCTGCACCTTCTG
>CAJYKY010000513.1 GCA_913775005.1 uncultured Achromobacter sp. | reverse complement strand
AATGGCTTCAGTTACCGCGCGCTGATCCATGCCGGGAAAGTAGGTCATGATCTGCGGGGCCAGCGCGGCGGCCGGCGTGTCTTTCACATATTTCTCGGCGCGCGCCACCACATCCGTCCAGGCCTGGATGACCTTGGGGTTGTCGCGGATGTATTTATCGGTGGCGGTAAAGACGGTGTAGTCCACCTGGCCCACTTCATGGCCCACGGACGCCACGATATAACCCTTGCCATTGCGCACGAGTTCGCCCGCTTCGGGTTCCAGGAAGATGCCGTATTCGCCCTGGCCCGCCATCCAGGCGCCCGCACGCGCCGGGATGCCGATGTTGTTGAGCAGCTTCACGTCTTTTTGCGGATCGACGCCGTGCTTGCGCAGCGCAGTTTCCAGAAACACGATGGGATTTGAGCCGGGCCGGAAGCCGATGACCTCCTTGCCCTTGAGCATGGACCAGTCGAACTTGTCGATCGGCTTGCGGGCCAGCAGGAAGAAGCCGTCAGTGGCAGTCAGGCCCGCGAAGATCTTAGGCTTGACCGGCGATTCGCTGTTCTGCACATAGATGGACGCCTCGGGCCCGATCAGCACGATGTCGGCGCTGCCCGACAGCAGGGCGGTCATGCCCTTGTCGGTGCCTTGCGACGTTTTCATCGACACGTCCAGGCCCGCGTCCTTGAAGTAGCCCTGGGACAGCGCCACGTATTTGGGCACGTAAAGAATGGAACGCACGACCTCTTCGTAGCGCACCTTGACGGGAGGATTCAGGGCTTCGGCCTGAGCGGCCAGCGGGCAAATCAGCGCGAGCAGCGCCGCGCCCGCCAAGCGGGGCAATGGCAAGGATTTCACGGGACTCTCTCCTGCGTCTTGTATGGCACGCCGACACCCGGCGCAGCACGGCCAAAGGGATGGAATCGACAACAACAACAGGGAAGCCCGAACATCCGTCGCCCGGGCCAATGCGGCATGGGCTGAATACTATATTCAAGACAAACAGGCGACAAGCATTTTGCGATTGGCGTTTTTCTCTATGGACGAGCGCCAGCCAAGCCTGGAAAATTCAAGGCTTGAATACCACTTGGTATACAAAATGGTTTTCCCCGGCAGGCAGCCGGGGCAGGGCCTTCAGCGCAGAACGTCGTTCAGGAAGGCAGAAATATCGCGCACTTCCTCGGCGCAGACCGAATGCGGCATCGGGTACGTGTGCCAGCGCACGTCGTAGCCCAGCCGTTGCAGTTCGGTGCGCGAGGCTTCGGCGCGCGCCAGCGCCACCACCGGGTCGTACTGACCGTGAGCCATGAAGATCGGCGTGGCGTTGTTGGCGTTGTGGCGTTCGGCTTCAGCGGTATCCACCAGCGGCAGATAGCCCGACAGCGCCATCATCCCCGCCAGTTTTTCCTTCAAGCGCAAGCCCGTATGCAGCGTCATGGCGCTGCCTTGCGAGAATCCCGCCAACACGATGTTGGACGTGGGGATGCCCCGCGCGTTTTCGCGCGCGATCAGCTTGTGGATTTCAGCTTCCGACGCGCGGATGCCCTTGCTGTCTTCCACGCGCACCAGGTCCATCACCAGGATGTCGTACCAGGAACGCATCGCCGTCCCGTTATTGATGGTGACGCGTTGCACGGGCGCGTTCGGAAAAACGAAGCGCACGCCCAGGCTGCGGGGCAGATCCAGTTCCGGCACGATCGGCGCGAAGTCGTTGCCATCGGCGCCCAGACCGTGCAGCCAGATGACGGCGTGCGTGGGGTTGGGGGCGGTTTCGATCTCGATGCAATCGAGCAGGTCGGTGGAAGCGTTCATGGACGGCCGGCAGGAATGGTCAGGGTAGGGGGATCAGAGCGTCAGGGTCTTGAGCGCCTGGAACAGCGCGCGGTAATGCTTTTTCTGCGGCTCCTGGCCTTGCAGCAGCGCGGCGTTGCCCTGGCGTTCCTTGCGTGCGGCGCGGATCAGCGTGCGCAATTGTTGCGCATCGGCTTGCGGGTTGTTCGACAGCAGCTTGGTCAGCACCTCGTCATCGTCCAGCAGGCGGTCGCGCAGACCTTCCAGGCGATGCATGGCGGCGGTTTCTTCGCGCGAGCCGTTTTCCCAGACGTCGAGCTGGGCGCGGATCTCGTCAGCGGGCGCGTCGCGCATCAGCTTGCCCACGAAGTGGACCTGACGGCGGCGGCCTTCGCGGCCCGTGGTGCGTTGCGCCATGCGGATCGCTTCATAGAGGCGTTCGGCCAGCGGCAATTGCTTCAGGCGGTCAGGAGACAGTTCGATCAGCTGTTTGCCCAAGTCCAGCAGCGCGTGCATTTCACGCTTGACCTGGGACTTGCTGGGACGGTCGTAGCCGTTCTCGTCGTAACCGTCGTCGACGGATTCTTCTTCAATATTGGAATTCATGGAAAACTGCGCAATGACAGACTTGGCTATGATAACCGTCTCTGCAAATTGGACAGCAATGGTTAAATCCTCCTCATCCCTGCCGCTGGCGGCGAATCACGCCCGTTTCTCCGAACTCGTCGAGCAAACCCTTGCCTATGCGCGCCAGATTGGCGCCTCGGACGCGGCGGCGGAAGTCTCGGAAAGCCTGGGACTGTCAGTCTCGGTTCGCAAGAACGATATCGAAACCGTCGAGCAGACGCGCGACCGCTCGCTGGACCTGACGGTGTACGCCGGCCAGAGCCGCGGCTCCGCCTCGACCTCTGACTTTTCCGAAGCGGCGCTGCGCCAGACGGTGGAAGCGGCCTGGCACATCGCCCGCCATACCGCAGCCGACCCGGCTGCCGGCCTGCCGGACGCCGACCAGATCGCCACCGAATTCCCCGATCTGGACTTGCACCACGCGTGGACCGTCTCTACCGAAGAAGCGGCCGAACTGGCGCTGCGCGCCGAACGCGCCGCCCGCGACGTCGATGCCCGCATCACGAATACCGACGGCGCCACGGTGGGTACTTATGAAGGCCAATTCGTCATGGGCAACACCCGTGGCTTTTTGGGCGGTTACCCCTATTCGCGCCACAGCCTGTCTGTGGCCCCCATCGCGGGCCGGGGCAACGGCATGCAGCGCGACTACTGGTACACGTCCGAGCGCGATCCGGCCAACTTGGCCTCGCCCGAGGCCGTTGGCCGCTACGCCGCCGAACGCACGCTGTCGCGCCTGTCGGCCCGCCGCATCCGCACCGGCAAGTTCCCGGTGCTGTTCGAAGCGCCGCTGGCGCTGGGCCTGGTGGGGGCGCTGACGCAAGCGGTCAATGGCGGATCGCTGTACCGCAAGGCCAGCTTCCTGGTCGATTCGCTGGGCAAGCCCATCTTCCCCAAGCACATCAACCTGACCGAAGACCCGCACATCGCGGGTGCCATGGGCAGCTCGCCGTTTGACGACGAAGGCGTGCGCACGCGCCGCCGCAACGTTGTGTCGGCCGGCGTGCTGGAAGGCTATTTCCTGTCTTCCTACACCGCTCGCAAGCTGGGCATGACCACCACGGGCAACGCGGGCGGTTCGCACAACCTGGTGTTCAGCTCTACGCAGACCCAGCGCGGCGATGACTTTGAAGCCATGCTCAAGAAAATGGGCACGGGCTTCCTGGTCACCGAGCTGATCGGCCAGGGCGTCAACTACGTCACCGGCGACTACTCGCGCGGCGCGTTCGGCTACTGGGTAGAAAACGGCAAGATTCAGCACGCGGTGCAGGAAGTCACCATCGCGGGCAATCTGGCTGATATGTTCCAGCAGATCGTCGCGGTGGGCGCGGACACCATTTCGCGCGGCACCAAGACCACGGGCTCGATCCTGATCGAGCAAATGGCGATCGCAGGCGCGTGATCCGGCGGCAAGGTCCCGAAGTCTCTCAGAATCCCTGAGCCTGCTGGCAAGGAGCAAAGCGATGCAACGACGTTCATTCTTGAAGCACGCCGGGTTTGGGGCCGTTGCCACGGGGGCCGCCGTCAGCGCGCCCGCGTTCGCGCAGGACATGCCGTCGGTCAGCTGGCGGCTCGCGTCCGCGTTTCCTGCCGCGCTGGATTTGCGTATCGGCGCGGGCGAGCACTTCTGCAAATTCGTCACGGAAGCCACCGGCGGCAAATTCAACATCCGCCACTTTCCTGAAGGCGAGATCGTTGCCGCCGCCGACTTGCTGGAAGCCGTCTCCACCAGCAAAGTCGAGTGCGGCCATGGCTCGTCGCGCCAGTTCTACGCCAAGAATCCCGCCTTTGCCTTCGATGCGGGCGTGCCGTTCGGGCTGAACGCGCGCCAGATGAATGCCTGGATGAGCGAAGGGGACGGCCTGCGCCTGACCCGCGAACTCTTCAAGCCGGAAAAAATCATCAATTTTCCGCTGGGCAATACCGGCGCGCAGATGGGCGGCTGGTACGTCAAGGAAATCAAGCGGCTGGGCGATCTGAAAGATCTGAAAATTCGCGTCAGCGGCTTGCCGGCCGAGGTGCTGGCGCGCCTGGGCGTGGCGCCGCAGCCGGCCGATGGCAAGCCTTTGGCCGAAGCCTTCGACAAAGACGGTCTGCAAGCCATCGCAGGCGCGGGCGCGTATGACGACGACAAGCTGGGCTTGAATAAAGTAGCTAAGTATTACTACGCACCCGGATGGTGGGCGCCGGCCGAACAGCTGTCGCTCTATATCAATGACGAGGCCTGGAATAAGCTGCCCAAGCATTATCAGGCGGTGGTGCAGGCGGCGTCGCTGGCGGCACACGGCGCGATGACAGCGCGCTACGATGCGCGCAATCCGATGGCATTGGCGCAATTGACGTCGAACGGCACGCAAATTCGCACATTTCCGCGCGCCATTCTGGATTCGGCGTTTGAAACAACGCAGCAGGTCTACAAGGACTTGGCCGCCAAAGACCCGAAGTTCAAGGCGATACACGACAGTTGCATGGGCTTTCGCGACAGCGAGATGCCGTGGTTCCGACTGACCGAAAGTGCTTACGGCCAATACCTAGGCGTGGCGCTATCGGGCAGGTAAGGGAGGACTCACCGAAGGCCGAATGGCATTCGGTGAAAAGTAGGGTTTTTGCTAGTAAACCCGCATTTTTTACAAAAAAATGGGCGGTTTTCGGGCTTTTCTCGAACCACATTCGAGTATCGGCCTGATACAAAGGAGTAATATCCCGGGTCTTGACGCGCAATCGTGGCGCCTTTAGGCGGCATATGGCGTCAATCCGGCGGGATTACACCAGCCCGGATTACCAATATTCCGAGACAGACTTTAGGGTGGTATCAAACCATGCAATCCAAGACCAAGAAGCTGCTGGCCGCGCTGATCGCCGCCGGTATCGTCCCGGCTGCGCACGCGGCTGACATCAAGCTGGGTGTGGCGGAAGCCCTGTCCGGCGGCGCCGCTCAGTACGGCGTGTCGATCCGCAATGGTTTCCAGCTTGCCGCTGACGAAATCAATGCCGCGGGTGGTATCAACGGCAACAAGCTCGTGCTGGTGGTTGAGGACGAACAAGGCAAGAAAGAAGAGGCCATCAACGTCTTCAAGAAACTGATCTTCAAGGACAACGTCCTGATGGTCTTCGGCCCGACGCTGTCGAACTCGGCCCAAGCCGCCGACCCGATCGCCCAGGCTGCCAAGACGGTCGCCTTCGGCACGTCCAACACCGCCGACGGCATCACGTCCATCGGCAACTACGTGTTCCGCAATTCGGTTACCGAAGCCGACGTGCTGCCGGCCACCATCTCCACCGTGAAGGCCAAGACCGGCCTGAAGAACGTGGCAGTGCTCTACGGCAATGACGACGTCTTCACCAAGAGCGGCTACGACAACTTCAAGAAGGCCCTGGAAGACCAGAAGATCCCGGTTACCACGACCGAAACGTTCGCCAAGGGCGACGTGGACTTCAAAGCCCAGCTGACCAAGATCAAGGGCACCAACCCCGACGCCATCGTGCTGTCCGCACTGCTGGCCGAAGGCGCCCCGATCATGGTGCAAGCGCGCCAACTGGGCCTGAACGTGCCGGTCATCGGCGGCAACGGCATGAACTCCGTCAAGATTTTCGACCTGGCCCCGGGTGGCGCGTCGAACAATCTGTGGATCGGCAGCCCGTGGTCCATCGAGAACAAGGCCCCCGAGAACGTCAAGTTCATCGACGCCTACAAGGCCAAGTTCAACGGTTCGCCCGACCAGTTCGCCGCGCAATCGTATGACGCCATGTACATCGTGGCTCAGGCGCTGAAGAACACCAAGATCACCGGCGAACTGGCCAAGGACCGTGCAGCCCTGCGCGACGCCTTGCCGGCCGTGACCTGGACCGGCGCCACTGGCCCGTTCAAGTTCCGCCAAGCCAACGATCGCGCCGGCAAGCCCGCCGGCTACGACGCCGACCAGGCGCCGATCGTCAGCGTGACCAAGGACGGCAAGTACGTCATCGAGAAGTAAGCAGTACCCATCCCCGCGCGGGGGGATGCGCCTTGCGGACGGCGCCGCCGCCGTTCGCAAGGCGCTTTTGATTTGGAAAGTCCCATCATGTTCGAACAACAATTCGTCAACGCCTTGTCGCTGGGCTGTGTGTATGCACTGTTCGCGCTCGGCTTCACGCTGATCTTCGGCGTGCTCGGGGTGATCAACCTGGCGCACGGCGCCGTCTTCATGGTTGGCGCCTACGCGGCACTGTTCGTCGTTCAGCAATTCGGCCTGCCCTTGTGGGCGGCGCTGATGGTCGCGTTCTTCGTGGCCGGCTTCACCGGGGTCATCATCGACTACCTGGTGCTCAAGCCGCTGCGCAAGCGCAACGCACCCCACTTGATCCCCATGATCGCCACGATTGGCGTGGGCATCATCCTGAACAACGGCGCCCAGAGCATCTTCGGCGCCAGCAACCTGCGCTTTCCGCACGGCACCGTGCCGGAAGAAGTGATCGAAGTCGCCGGCCTGCACCTGACCGTGATCGAACTGGGCATCATCTTCCTGTCGTTCGCGCTGATGGCCGTGCTGATGTATGTCATGCGCCGCACGCAGTTCGGCCGCGCGCTGCGCGCCATCGCCGAATCGCCCAAGGCCGCCTGGCTGCTGGGCATCAACGTCGAAAAGCTGTTCGTTACGACCTCGTTCGCCGCCGCTGCGCTGGGTGGCGTGGCCGGGGTGTTGATCGGCCTGTATTCAAATGCGCTGTTCCCGCTGATGGGCCAGCCGATGCTGCACAAGGGCATCGCGGTCATCATCCTGGGGGGCATGGGCGACATTCGCGGCGCCATGCTGGGCGGTCTCTTCCTGGGCTTCGCCGAGGTGCTGTCGGTGGCTTACATCGGCTCCACCATGCGCGACGCGGTGGCTTTCGGCCTGCTGTTCCTGATCCTGCTGGTGCGCCCGCAAGGTCTGTTCGGCAAAGTGGTTCAACGCAAGGCTTAAAGAATGAGCGGATTCGAAAACTTCTGGGCCATTTACGGCAACCTGGTGCTCACGCTGGGCACCAACGCGTTGCTGGCCCTCTCCATCTGGCTGACGCTGGCCTGCGGCATGCTGGCCATGGCCAACGCCGCTTTCATGGGCATCGGGGCGTACACCGCCGCGCTGCTCACCATGAACTACGACGCGCCGTTCACGGTGGCGCTGGCAGGCGGCATGGCCGCGCCCGCGCTGGTGGCCGCGCTGATCGGCTTACCCACCTTGCGCTTGTCCGGGGTCTATCTGGCCATGGCCACGCTGGGCTTTGGCGAAGTGGTGCGCGTGACGATCCTGAACACGGAATCGATCACCGGCGGCGCGCTGGGCTTGAACGGCATTCCGCAACTGACGCAGTGGTGGCACGTGGTGCTGGCAGTCGTCATCGTGCTGTTCGTGCTGTGGCGCGTTCGCGCGTCCAAGATCGGCCGGTCGTTCGATGCCATCCGGGGCGACGAAACGGCAGCGGGCCTGATGGGCATCGACGTGCGCGCCAACAAGATGCTGGCCTTCGTGGCCGGCGCGATGATCGCGGGTCTGGCTGGCGCGTTGAACGCGCACCTGACCTTCTTCATCGGTCCCAATGAATACGGTTTCGACCGTGGCGTTGAAATCCTGACCATGGCTATCCTGGGCGGCATCGGCGGCCTGGCCGGCCCGGTGCTGGGCAGCTTCATCATTACGATTTTGCCCGAGCTGCTGCGCGGCTTTGCGGATTTGCGCCTGGTTGCCAACGGAGTGATCCTGGTGGTGATTGTGTTGTTCCTGCCGCAAGGCATCTGGGATCCGGCGCGCTTCAAGCGCTGGATGCGTCAAGACCGTCAAGGAGGCAAGCGCCATGCTTGAGCTTTCCTCCGTCTCCAAGAGCTTTGGCGGCCTGCATGTGCTGCATGACGTCAGCCTGTCGGTGCCGCAAGGCTCAATCTTCGGCCTGATCGGCCCCAACGGCGCCGGCAAGACTACGGTGTTCAACCTGGTCACCGGCCTGTTGCCGCCCAGCGGCGGCAGCATCACGTTCAACGGCGAAAGCGTGCTGGGCAAGAAGCCGCACAGCATCACCCGCATGGGTATCGCCCGCACGTTCCAGAACATCCGTCTCTTCAAAGAGATGACGCTGCTGGAAAACGTGGTGGTGGGTGCGTATCGCCACATGAACTACGGTTTCCCCAGCCTGCTGCTGGGCCTGCCGGCTTACCGCGAGCATGAAAAGCGCGCCCGCGAACGCGCACATGAACTGCTGACGTGGATGCGGCTGGATCACAAGGCCAATGACCTGGCCGACAACCTGTCTTACGGCGAACAGCGCCGCCTGGAGCTGGCGCGCGCGCTGGCCACCGAGCCCAAGCTGTTGTTGCTGGACGAACCGGTGGCGGGCATGAACACGGGCGAACGCGCCGAACTCATGCGCGAGATCCTTGCCATCCGCGACCGCGGCTACACGATCCTGATGATCGAACACGACATGCGCTTCGTCATGGGCTTGTGCGAACGCATCGCGGTGCTGAACTTCGGCAAGATCATCGCTTGCGGCGGCCCTGAAGAAATCCGCAACAACGAGCAAGTCATCGAAGCCTATCTGGGCCGCGAAGACGACGAAGACACCGAACAAGCGGAGGCCGCCAAATGAGCGCCATGCTGGAAGTCCGCGGACTCGAGGTCAACTACGGCCACATCGAAGCCGTGCGCGGCATCGACCTGGACCTGAACGCCAAAGAAATCACGGCCCTGGTGGGCGCCAACGGCGCGGGCAAATCGACCACGCTGCTGGCGTTGTCGGGCCTGTTGCCCAAGGCGCGCGGCCGCATCACGTTCGAAGGTGAAGACATCACCAACCTCGCGCCGCACCAGCTGGTGGCGCGCGGCATCGTGCAAGTGCCGGAAGGCCGGGCCATCCTCACCACGATGACGGTGCTGGAAAACCTGGAATTGGGCGCCTACCGTCGTGGCCTGAAGAACGTGGGTTCCGATCTGGAATACGTGTTCAATCTGTTCCCGCGCCTGAAAGAACGCATCACGGGCATCGCCGGCAACCTGTCGGGCGGTGAGCAGCAGATGCTGGCGATCGGCCGGGCGCTGATGGCCAAGCCGCGTCTGTTGCTGCTGGACGAACCGTCGATGGGCCTGGCCCCGATCGTCGTGCAGGAAATTTTCCGCTCGCTGCGCGCCATCAACGCGGACGGGTTGACGCTGTTCCTGGTGGAGCAGAACGTGCGCCAGGCGCTGAAGATCGCGCAAAGCGGCTACGTGCTGGAAAACGGCGCGATGGCGTTGACGGGTACCGGCCGCGAACTGCTGGGCCACCCGCGCGTGCTGGAAGCGTACCTGGGGGCCTGATCCGGCCCTTAAATGACATGCGTCTCGCATGTGCGCAGGCTGCAACGTTGTCCGCCGCCTGCGCCCGCCTGAATCTTCTGTGTTGCCCACTTTTTGAGCATCCGTGTTAGAATTTCAGGCTTTCCCTCATTTTGACCATTGCACGGGCGGGTAATAACGCTTAGGCGGGACGTCGATAGGGACATGAAGCCCATGTCTGTAGGACATGAAATTCATGTCTAGTTGGGGAAAGAACACTGGCTAGATGTTCTAGTCAGCAAGAACTTTTTATTCTTAGGAACCATCATGAAGACCTTTGTGGCCAAGCCGCATGAAGTCCAACGTGACTGGTTTGTGATCGACGCCAAGGGCAAAGTCCTCGGTCGTGTGGCCAGCGAAGTCGCACGTCGTCTGCGTGGCAAGCACAAACCTGAATTCACGCCGCACGTTGATACTGGCGATTACATCGTCATCATCAACGCTTCCGATATCGTCGTTACCGGTACCAAGGCGAAGGACAAGAAGTACTTCCGCCACACCACGTACCCGGGCGGTATCCGCGAAACGAACTTCGAGAAAATGCAAGAGCGTTTTCCCGGTCGCGCCATTCAGAAGGCCGTCAAGGGCATGCTGCCCAAGGGTCCTCTGGGCTACGCCATGATCAAGAAGCTGAAGGTCTATGCTGGTGCCGAGCACCCGCACACCGCCCAGCAGCCCAAGACGCTGGATATCTAAGGAAACGCCATGATCGGTAACTGGAATTACGGAACCGGCCGTCGCAAAACTTCGGTGGCTCGCGTTTTCATCAAGAAGGGCACGGGTAAGATCGTTGTCAACGGCAAGCCCGTTGATGATTTCTTCGCTCGTGAAACGGGTCGCATGATTGTGCGCCAACCGCTGGAACTGACCGGCCACCTGGAATCGTTCGACATCAAAGTCAACGTCCACGGCGGCGGTGAAACCGGCCAGGCCGGCGCAGTCCGTCACGGCATCACGCGTGCCCTGATCGACTACGACGCGACCCTGAAGCCCGCACTGTCGCAAGCTGGCTTTGTGACGCGCGATGCCCGTGAAGTCGAACGTAAGAAGGTCGGCTTCCGCAAGGCACGTCGTCGTAAGCAGTTCAGCAAGCGTTAATGTTGCTGCAAAAAACCCGCTTCGGCGGGTTTTTTGTTTTTGAAGCGGCGGGATGCTGTCATCCTGCGTTGCACTCCCTGCGGAACTTCCGCGTTTTTCGTCCGGTCGGAAAAAAGATCAGGCGTGCTAATTCTGGCGCTGCGCCCTGGAACCTGTTTCCCGAGCGATACAATCGAGCCTCGTTCTACGAAGAGCACATCATCATGGCCCAAGCATCGAACACCCGTATCAAGGTTGGTATCGTCGGCGGCACCGGTTATACCGGCGTCGAGCTGCTGCGCTTGCTGTCGCAGCACCCCAATGTGGAATTGACCGCCATCACGTCCCGCAAGGAAGACGGGTTGCCGGTCGCTGATATGTATCCAAACCTGCGCGGCCGCGTGAACCTGGCTTTTTCCGCGCCGGAAAAGGCGTCGCTGACTGATTGCGACGTGGTGTTCTTCGCAACACCGCACGGCGTGGCGATGGCGCAGGCACAGGAATTGATCGCCGCAGGTACTCGCGTCATCGACCTGGCTGCTGACTTCCGCCTGCAAGACATTCCCACGTTTGAACGCTGGTACAAGATTCCCCACACCTGCCCGGACATCCTCGCTGAATCGCAATACGGCCTGGTCGAGCTGAACCGCGAAGCCATTTCCAAGGCCCGCGTCATCGGCAACCCCGGTTGCTATCCCACCACCGTGCTGCTGGGCCTGGCTCCGTTGCTGGAAGGCGGCAAGGCGCTGGTGGATACGCAAACGCTGATCGCCGACTGCAAGTCGGGCGTGTCGGGCGCCGGCCGCAAGGCTGAAGTGGGCTCGCTGTTCTCGGAAGCGTCCGACAACTTCAAGGCCTACGGCGTGGCCGGTCACCGCCACCACCCAGAAATCGTCGCCCAGCTGGAAAAGATCTCCGGCGGCAAGGTCGGCCTGACGTTCGTGCCGCATCTGGTGCCGATGATCCGTGGCATGTTCTCCACGATCTACGCCCGCATCCTGCCCGAAGCGCGCGATACCGACTTCCAGGCGCTGTTCGAACAGCGTTACGCCGACGAACCTTTCGTTGACGTGATGCCCGCCGGCAGCCAGCCCGAGACGCGTTCGGTGCGTGCGTCGAACAACCTGCGCATCGCGCTTGCCCGTCCGGGCAATGGCGACCAGCTGATCATCCTGGTCGTGCAGGACAACCTGGTCAAGGGCGCCGCCGGCCAGGCCGTTCAAAACATGAACCTGATGTTCGGTTTTGCGGAATCGATGGGTCTGGATCAGGTCGCCATTCTGCCCTGATGCTGCGTTCGGGCGGTGCGGCGCTACTGCCTCCCGCCCGGCGTGATCTATGCCCACAGATGCTTCCACTCCCATACAGCCCCGCCCAGCGGGCGCTTGGTTGCGCGTGGTCGCAGGCTTGTTGGTCGGGGTGTTGCTGGGCGGCTCGGTAGGCTATCTAGCCGCCACGCGCCAGGCGCGTCCTCAGGATGCGGTGGTGATCAGCACACAGCAGGCGCAAGAGCAGGCTGAAGCGATGCGCCAGCAGGCCACGCAGCTGCGCTACACCCAGGGCCAGTTGGACACCGCAGACGGAGAGCTCGTGATCGAGCGAGCCGCCCGTGAAGAACTTGAAACGCAGCTGCGCGCTGCCCAAGCCGAAGTCGGCCGGGTGCGCGACCAGCTGGCGTTCTATGAACAGCTGCTGCCCGCCGGCCCGGAAGGGTCGGTGGACATTCGCGGCGTGCAGATCGACCGCGAAGGTGGCGGGCTGCGCTACAAGGTGCTGCTGATGCGCAGCGGCCGCAATGGCGGAACGCCGTTTGCGGGCGCCTTGCGATTCCAGGCAACTGGCGTACTCAAAGGTGAAACCGTAACGGTGGATCTGGCGCCCATGCAGGTGAAGGCCGAAGTCGGCCCCGTCGCCGCAACCGGCGAATCCACCACGGCGGCATCGCTGGCGTTGCAATTTGACCAGTATCAGCGCAGCCAGGGCATCCTGGCCGTGCCTGAGGGATTTGTCCCCGAAAGCGTGACTGTCAGTGTGCTGGAAGGGGAAACCGTGCGGGCATCCCGTAGTGTGAAACTGGAACTTTGAGTCTAGTCAAGCCCTGCGCTATAGTCACACTATGCGAGCGCCGTTGCCGCTCACCGAAATATGGC
>CAJYKY010000512.1 GCA_913775005.1 uncultured Achromobacter sp. | reverse complement strand
GGGGCCGGCCTGACACCGCGCGCCCCGCCAAACGGGGGCGGGGCGCGCGGGTCCGTCATCAGGTTAAGCGGACGGCTGCGGTTTCACATGCGCCGGCTGCATGCATGGCAGTCGGCGCACGTCGCTTCAAATGCGTTCGAAAATCGCCGCAATGCCCTGCCCGCCGCCAATGCACATCGTCACCAGCGCATAGCGCCCGCCCACGCGTTGCAGCTCGTGCAGCGCCTTGACGGTGATGATGGCGCCGGTGGCGCCGATGGGGTGGCCCAGGCCAATGCCGCTGCCATTCGGGTTGACCTTGGCCGGATCCAGCTTCAGCTCGCGCGACACGGCGCAAGCTTGGGCCGCGAACGCTTCGTTGGCTTCAATGACGTCCAGCTGGTCCACCGTCAGACCAGCGCGCTTGAGCGCCGCCTGCGTGGCCGGCACCGGGCCAATGCCCATGATGTCGGGGTCCACGCCCGCGTGGGCGTAGGCCACCAGACGCGCCAAGGGCTTGATGCCGCGCTTGGCGGCCACCGACGCGTTCATCAGCACCACGGCGCCCGCGCCGTCGTTCAGGCCCGACGCGTTGCCGGCGGTGACCGTGCCGTTTTCTTTCTTGAAGACCGGCTTCAGCGTTGCCATGCTGTCGGCCGACACATCGCGCCGCACGTGCTCGTCGGTGTCGAACACCACTTCGCCCTTGCGGGTCTTTTGCACAATGGGAACGATCTGGTCACGGAAATAACCCGCGTCGATGGCGGCGGCGGCGCGGCGATGCGATTCGGCGGCCAGCGCGTCCTGGTCTTCGCGCGAGATGCCGAACTTGGCGGCGACGTTTTCAGCGGTGACGCCCATGTGCATGCGGCCGAACGGGTCGGACAAGGCGCCCGTCATCATGTCCAGCATGACGCTGTCGCCCATGCGCGCGCCCCAGCGTTGCGACGGCACGATGTACGGCGCGCGGCTCATGCTTTCGGCGCCGGCGCCGATGGCGATCTCGGCATCGCCCAGCAGGATGGTCTGCGCGGCCGACACGATGGCCTGCAAGCCTGAACCGCAAAGCCGGTTGACGTTGAAGGCCGGCGTTTCCTTGGCGATGCCCGCATTCATGGCCGCCACGCGCGACAGGTACATATCGCGCGGTTCGGTGTTGATGACGTGGCCCACGGCGACATGGCCGACTTCGTCGCCCTTGACGCCCGCGCGTTCCAGCGCGGCCTTGATGACGGTGGCACCCAGATCGCAAGGCGGCACGTCTTTGAGCGCGCCCCCGAAATCGCCAATGGCGGTACGTACGGCCGACGCGACGATAACTTCATTCATGGTGTTTCCTCCTTGTAGTGCGTTCCATCATACTGCCGTCATGCCGCACTGCACCATAGGCCAGCTTGCCCGATTCACGACCGCGCCTGACGTGCCGCGCGCGCGGCAACAAAGCGTTCAACGGCCTCGGCATGCGCGGGCGTTTTATGCGCAAGGGCTTGATACGCCGCCGATAATTCCAACAACGCATCCAGGCGGGCGTGCTGGCTTTCGCGCAGCAGGCGCTTGGTCAGGCGCACCGCATCGGGCGAATTGGCGGCCATGCGCCCCGCCAATTCCAGCGCCACCGGCAACAGTTCAGCCTGCGGCACCACACGCGACACCAGCCCCCACTCCTTGGCCGTGGCCGCGTCGATGGCATCGCCGGTAAACGACATTTCGGCGGCCCGCGCCATGCCGATCAAGCGCGGCAGAAACCACGCGCCGCCATCGCCCGGCACGATGCCCAGCTTGACGAAGCTTTCGGCAAACGTGGCCGAGTCGGCGGCGATGCGCACGTCGCACATGCACGCCAGATCGCAGCCCGCCCCGATGGCCGGGCCATTCACGGCGGCAATCGTCGGCACTTCCAGCGCATACAAGGCCAGCGGCAAGCGCTGGATGCCGTGGCGATATTCCTGACGCAAGGCGGCGCTGCCGACCTCGGGGCCGATCTGGCGCTGCATGTCGTGGATATTGCCGCCCGACGAGAACGCCTTGCCCGCCGCCGTGATGACCAGCACGCGCACCGACGGGTCGCGTTCGATGCGCGCGAAGGCGGCCAGCAGTTCGTCCACCATCGTGCTGCCGGTCAGCGCATTGCGCGTCGCGGGGTCGTCTAGCGTCAGCGTCACGACGCCTTGCTCGTTCTGCTCGAATTGCACGAGCGGGGTGTTGCCTGCTGCCATGGTTGTCTCCTTTTCGGTTCGGTTCGTCGCGCTATTGCTTGGGAATGCCGGCGCGCTGCGCGGCGTCGTCCCATTTGCGGATCTCGTCTTTCTGAAACGCACCCAGTTCCTTCGGCCCCACGGGAAACACTTCCCAGTTGGTGCGCGCCAGGAATTCGGCGGCGTCCGGCGTGCGATAGATATCCAGCAGCGTGCGCGACAGGGTGTCGATGATGTCAGCGGGCGTGCGCGCGGGTGCGAACGCCGCCGTCCAGTTCACCATGTAATAGCCGGGAAAGCCGGACTCCTGCAACGTCGGCGTGTCGGGCGCGCTTTGCAAGCGCTTGTCGCCGGTGACGGCCAGCAGCCGCATCCGGCCACCGTGCACAAACGGGATCACCGCGCCGTAATCGGCAAACACGAAATCCACCTGCCCGCCCGCCAGATCCGTCAAGGCGGGCGCCGCGCCCCGGTACGGCACGTGGTTGGCTTTGATGCCGCCCATCGACAAAAACAATTCGGTGGCTATCTGGTACGACGCGCTGCCGCTGCCGAAGTTGAGTTCGCCGGGGCGCTTGCGCGCGGCGTTCACCAGATCGGCCACGGTGGCATAAGGTGAATCCGCCTTGACGGCCAAAGCCATCGCGCCATAGCCCAGCCGCGCGACCGGCGCAAAGTCCTTGACCGGGTCGTACGGCAGTTGCTTGAACATGGCCGCATTGGTCGCCACGGGCGAGTTGCTAGCCAGCAGCAAGGTGTAGCCATCGGGCGCGGCGGTGGCCACGGCCTGCGCGGCGATGAAGCTGTTGCCGCCCGGCCGGTTTTCAACGGTGACCGCCACGCCCAGCTTCTCTTCCATTTTCTTGGCGACATACCGCGCATTGCTGTCGGTGCCGCTGCCCGGCGGAAACGACACGATGAGGCGTATCGGTTTGTCGGGATAGGCGGCGTGCACCGCCCCGGCAGGCGCAGCCAGCCACACGGCGCCCGCCAGCGCCGCAAGGCGCATCAGCTTGTTCATGCTTGTCTCCTGTTGTTGTGTTCGCTCGCCGCGTCAGACACGCAACGGCTCGACAAGCAGCGTAGGCACGCGCACCGGTGACGTCTAATATTAATTTTTGCGCTTCCGATACGACATGTGTATCAACGCACGGCGCCGTTGCGATACGAAAACCGTATCGAAAATTCAAAAAATAATATTGGACGGCACCGAGCGCGCGGTGGGATAGTGGCCGGCAAACCTTGCTGTTGTCCGATGCCTGTTGCTTGGGCACACGGCAACACTTCGCGCCG
>CAJYKY010000511.1 GCA_913775005.1 uncultured Achromobacter sp. | reverse complement strand
CATCCTTTTGGAAATGGCCCGCCAGACCCGGCAGGCTATCGCCGAAGCCGACGTCGTCGTGTTCCTGGTGGACGCGCGCGCCGGTCTGAATGCGCATGACCACGAGATCGCCCAGTTGCTGCGCAAGTCGGGCCAACAGCGTGTGCTGCTGGCCGTGAACAAGGCCGAAGGCATGGGCCTGGGCGCGGCCATCTCTGAATTCCATGAACTCGGTTTGGGCCAGCCCTACCCGATTTCGGCTGCGCATGGCGACGGCATCGTCGACCTGATCGAGCTGGCCCTGAAGGATCTGGCCGAGCCGGAACTGGAAGAAGAACCCGTCGAAGAGGGCGAGCACGATCACCGCATCAAGCTGGCGATTGTCGGCCGCCCCAACGTCGGCAAGTCCACGCTGATCAATACGCTGATGGGCGAAGAACGCGTCATCGCGTTTGACTTGCCCGGCACCACGCGCGACGCCATCGAGATCGATTTCGACCGCGATGGCCGCCGCTACACGCTGATCGATACCGCCGGGCTGCGCAAGCGCGGCAAGGTGTTTGAAGCTGTCGAGAAGTTCTCGGTCATCAAGACCTTGCAGGCCATCGAGGCCAGCAACGTTGTGCTGCTGATGCTGGACGCGCACACCGAAATTTCCGAGCAGGACGCGCACATCGCGGGCTTTGTGCTGGAAACGGGCCGTGCCGTGGTCGTTGCGATCAACAAGTGGGACGGCCTGGACGGCGAAGAAAAGGAACGCATCGAACGCGAGTTCAACCGCAAGCTGCGCTTCCTGTCGTTCGCACGCGTGCACACGATTTCGGCCTTGCGCGGACAGGGCATCAAGCCGCTGCTCAAGTCCATCAATTCCGCGCACGCTGCCGCGTTTGCCAAGCTGTCCACGCCGAAGCTCACGCGTGAGTTGCAGGCGGCCATCGAGCAGCAGCAACCGCCGCGCAAGGGTATCTTCCGCCCCAAGATGCGCTATGCGCACCAAGGTGGCCAGAACCCGCCGCTGGTCGTCATTCACGGCAATGCGCTGGACGCCATTCCGGACTCCTATCGCCGCTATCTGGAAACGCGTTTCCGCAACGCGTTCGATCTGGCCGGCACGCCGTTGCGTATTGAATTCAAGTCATCGCATAACCCTTACGCGCAGGAAAGCTGATCCATGAGCCGTTTCTGGAGTCCCGTGGTCGGGACGCTCAGTCCGTATGTTCCGGGCGAGCAGCCCAAGCTTCAGAACCTGATCAAGCTGAACACCAACGAGCACCCTTACGGGCCGTCGCCCAAGGTGCTCGATGCGATCCGTGCGGCTTGCGATGACACGCTCAAGCTGTATCCGGATCCGTCCTCAGACCGTTTGCGTCAGGCGATTGCAACGACCGTGGGCGTCACGCCCGCGCAGGTGTTCGTGGGCAACGGCTCTGACGAAGTGCTGGCGCATGTGTTCCTGGCGCTGCTCAAGCACGATCGTCCGCTGCGCTTTCCGGATATCACCTACAGCTTTTATCCGGTCTATTGCGGCCTGTACGGTGTGCAGTATGAAACGGTACCGTTGACGGATGACTTCCGCATCAATGTGGACGACTACCTGCCGGGCGCGAGCGGCCCCGCGGGCGCCATCATTTTCCCGAATCCGAATGCCCCCACGGGCCGCGCGTTGAGCCTGGCTGACGTCGAACGCATCGTCGCGGGCAACCCCGACGCTGTCGTGGTCGTGGACGAAGCCTATGTCGATTTCGGCGGCGAGTCGGCCGTAGGTCTCGTGGCGCGCTGTGACAACGTGCTGGTCGTGCAGACGCTGTCCAAGTCGCGTTCGCTGGCCGGGCTGCGCGTGGGCTTTGCCGTGGGCAGCGCGGAACTCATCGATGGGCTCGAGCGCGTAAAGAACAGTTTCAACTCCTACCCGATTGATCGCCTGGCATCGGCCGGCGCAGTGGCGGCGCTGGAAGATACGGAGTACTTTGAGAAGACGCGTCAAGCCGTGATTGCGACGCGGTCGCGGATGACGGCAGGTCTGGAGTCTTTGGGTTTTGAAGTGCTGCCGTCGACGGCGAATTTCGTCTTCGCTCGGCACCCCGCTAAAGACGCTGCTGAGCTTGCCGCCGCCTTGCGTGAACGCAGCATCATCGTGCGCCATTTCCGCCATGCCCGCATCGATCAATTTTTGCGAATCACTGTAGGCACTGACGAGCAGATAGACCTGCTTCTGAAGGGGCTTGCAGAGGTTCTGGGGCAGTGAACTTCAGGGGCTTTTCAGCTTGAAATCTCTGGTGTCACTTTTGCTTCCTGGCCAAGTAGCACGGGCCGGGAAAACCCTGTAGAGTACGTATTTCGGTGTGCTCCACCAGCATAAAAAAGCACATCATCACTCAATAACAAACAAATGGAGCCTGGCCAATGAGCAATAAAGGGCAAACTCTGCAAGATCCGTTCCTGAACACGCTGCGCAAGGATCATGTGCCCGTGTCGATTTACTTGGTGAACGGTATCAAGCTTCAAGGGCAAATCGAATCTTTTGATCAGTACGTGGTGCTGTTGCGCAACACGGTCACGCAGATGGTCTACAAACACGCCATTTCCACCGTCGTTCCCGCCCGCGCCGTGAATTTCCAGGTGGAAGTCCCTGCTGAGTAATCTCGCTCCAGCTTTACCTTTTATTGCCCGCCGAACGGTTTACGTCGGCGGGCATTTTCGCTTTGGCTCCAATATGGTGCATGTATGCGCGCTCTGATTATCAGCGTTGATCTGGGTGATCCAGACTTCGCGGCCCATGCCGAGGAATTCGCCATGCTGGCCAAGGGCGCTGGCGCGGAAATCGTCGGCACCCTGACGGCTCGGCGTGACCGGCCCGACGCCAAGTTCTTCATTGGGTCCGGCAAGGCCGATGAAGGCGTAGCAATGGCGCAAGCCTTGCTGGCCGATATCGTCCTGTTCGATCAACCCTTGTCGCCCGCGCAGCAGCGCAACCTTGAGCGCGCATTCAACTTGCGTGTGGTCGACCGCGTTGCGCTCATCCTGGATATCTTCGCGTTGCGCGCGAAAAGCCACGAAGGCAAATTGCAGGTCGAGCTGGCGCAGTTGCAGCATCTGGCCACGCGGCTGACGCGCATGTGGAGCCACTTGGAACGTCAGCGCGGTGGTATCGGCATGCGTGGTCCGGGCGAGTCCCAGCTGGAAATGGATCGCCGCATGATCGGCGCCAAGGTCAAGACCCTGCGCGAACGGCTGGACCGCGTTGAGCGCCAGCGCGTCACGCAGCGCCGTGCCCGAGCGCGTGGCGGTGCGTTGTCGGTGTCGCTTGTGGGTTATACCAATGCCGGCAAGTCCACGCTGTTCAATGCACTGACGCGTGCCGACACCTATGCGGCCGATCAGCTTTTCGCTACGCTCGACACGACCACGCGCCGGATCTGGATTGAAGGGGCGGGGTCCGTGGTGGTGTCGGACACGGTCGGGTTCATTCGCGACCTGCCTCACGGCCTGATCGCCGCCTTCCGGGCAACGCTGGAAGAGACCGTGCATGCGGACTTGCTGCTGCACGTGGTCGACGCCGCCAGCCCGCAGCGCGATGAACAGATTTTCGAGGTGAACAAGGTGCTCGCTGAAATCGGCGCCTCCACGATTCCCACCATCCTGGTCTACAACAAGATCGACCTGGCTGGACTGGAACCCCGAGTGGAGCACGATGCACATGGTACGATTGCGCGAGTATTTGTAAGCGCCACCGAGCGCGCCGGTTTGGATGCGTTGCGCGGGGCAATTGCGGAGACCGGACAGATTGTGGGAAACAATGCCGCGAATTATCAAACTCTTCAATCTGAATGACCCCGGTTGGGGTCGTGGGAACAACAATGGCTCCGAGCCGCCGCCCAAGCGGCCCCAAGGCAATGGAGACGGCCCTCCCGACCTGGACGAGGTCTGGCGCGATTTCAATAATCGCATCGGATCGCTGTTCGGTCGCAAGGGCGGTGGCGGAAACAATAACCGCCCCAATAACCGTGGCGGCATGACACCGCCTTCGCCGCGCGGCGCTCGCATCGGCCTGGGCGTGATCGCGCTCGTGGCTGTGGGCGTCTGGCTGGCTAGCGGTTTCTATATCGTGCAAGAAGGCCAGGTCGCGGTTGTGACCCAGTTCGGCAAATACAAGAGCACGTCGCAAGCCGGTTTCCAATGGCGCTTGCCGTATCCCATTCAAAGCCACGAAATGGTCAACGTGTCGCAACTGCGCACGTTTGAAGTCGGTTTCCGTGGCGGTTCGCGCAATAAGGTGCTGCCTGAAGCGCTGATGCTCACGACGGACGAGAACATCGTCGATATGCAGTTCGTCGTCCAGTACCGCCTGCGTGCAGACGGCGCGCCCGACTATCTCTTCAAGACGCGCGACCCGGATGAATCCGTGCGCCAGGCGTCGGAAACCGCCATGCGCGAAGTCGTGGGCAAGCAGTCGATGGACT
>CAJYKY010000510.1 GCA_913775005.1 uncultured Achromobacter sp. | reverse complement strand
ATATCCTGGCGGCTGATCACGGGCGGCCGCGCTGCCCCCGCTGCGCGCTGCGGTTGCCGCTTACCGCCACGGTCTGTTCCGTCTGTCTGGCCGCGCCTCGGGCTTACGACCGCACGATCGCGGCGTTTGACTACCTGCCTCCTGCCGACGCGCTGATCGCGATGTTGAAGACGCAGTTGCGGCTCAGCATGGCGCCGGTGCTGGCGCGCTTGCTGGCCGACGCGATCCGGCGCGAAGGGGGGCTGCCGGATGGCGTGGTGCTCACGCCCATTCCCGCCAGCCGCGCGTCGCTACGCATGCGCGGAATGAACCCGGCAGGCGAGATCGCGCGCGACCTGGCGGCGGAATTGGCGCTGCCGCTGTGGCGCCAAGCGCTGCTGCGGCGGCGGGAGACCGCCCGGCAGATCACCTTGGGGCGCCGCGCCCGGCAGCAGATGGCGGCCACCGTGTTCCAGGGCGCGGCGTTGGTGCAAGGGCGTCACGTGGCGGTGGTCGATGACGTCATGACGACAGGCAGCACGGTACAGGCCGCCGCCGTCGCGTTGCGCCGGGCGGGCGCAGCCCGGGTGACGGTGCTGGTGGTGGCGCGCACGCCTTGATGGCGGAGTGGCAGGACGCGTGTCTGGGAGCGAGGCTCGGCCCGCAACGCGGCCACCAGACAAATCGGCGACAATTCGGCCGTGCGGCCTGTGATCCGCACTTTTTTCTAATACTCATTCCCGCCATGTTCCACGTCATCCTCGTCTGCCCCGAGATCCCCCCCAATACCGGCAACGCCATCCGGCTGTGCGCCAACACGGGCGCGCAACTGCACCTGGTGCGTCCGCTGGGTTTCGAACTGGACGACGCCCGCATGCGCCGCGCCGGGCTGGACTATCACGAATGGCAGCCGGTGCGGGTGCACGACACCTTGCAGGAAGCGCTGGACGACACGGGGGCGGACGCCTCCAGCATCTACGCGCTGACGACGCACGCGCAGCGCAGCGTGGCTGATATCGGTTTCAAGCCGGGGGATGTGTTTGTCTTCGGCCGCGAGACGGCCGGTCTGTCGGATGAACATCAGGCGATGTTCGCGCCGCAGCAGCGGCTGCGGCTGCCGATGCGGGCGGGGCAGCGCAGCCTGAACCTGTCCAACGCGGTGGCAGTGACGGTGTTCGAGGCCTGGCGCCAGCAGGGGTTTGAAGGCGGCACCTAGTCAGCAGGCCTCGCCAGCACGCCTGGTCGGCTCCGCAGCGCCCGTCCGGTGCCGTTATGCACAGGCCGGGCGCGCAAAATCCGCATGCACGACACCAGCCTGCCCCTCGCGCCCGCTTAATCCAGCGACAGCTTCAGCTTCTCAATCACCTGATCCCACCGCGCTTTTTCATTCTTGATGCGGGCGGTCAGCGCTTCCGGCGTGGACGGCGCGGGCGTGAAGTATTGCAGCGCCATCTGCTTGCGCACGGCGTCGCTGTTGATGATGCGCGCCAGCTCGCTGTTCAGCCGTTCCACGATGGGCGTGGGCGTGCCGGCCGGGGCCAGCACCGCGTTCCAGGAAATGGCTTCGAAATCGGGATAGCCCTGGGACGCCATCGTCGGAATGCCCGGCAGCGCCTCGCTGGGTTGCAGGCTGGTCACCGCCAGCAGCTTGACCTTGCCGTCGCGCGCTTGCGGCACGGCGATGGCGGGCACCATGAAGCCGGCCTGCACATCGCCGCCAATGATGGCCGTGATGACCTGCGGGAATCCGGAATACGGGATGTGCGCCAGGTCCACGCCCGCGCTTTCCTTGAACATCTCCATCGCCAGATGCGCCGAACTGCCCGGGCCGACCGAGCCGTAGTTCAGCGAATTGCCGCGCCCTTTGACGAGCTTGACGAAGTCCTGGACGTTATCGACCTTCAGGCTGCCCGGCACGACCAGCACGTTGGGGCTGGTGCCCACCAGCGTGATGGGTTCCAGGTCGGTGATCGGGTCGTAACCCAGCGTTTTCTTGTACAGCGTGGGGGCGGTGACCAGCGGGCCGTTGATCGTATAGAGCAGTGTGTAGCCGTCGGGCTTGGCCTGCGACACGATGCGCGTGCCGATATTGCCGCCCGCACCCGGCTTGTTGTCGATGACGATGGGCTGGCCCAGCGCCTGAGACAGCGGCTCGGAAATCGTGCGCGCCAGGATGTCGGGCGACGAACCCGGCGGAAACGGCACCACCATGTGGATCGGGTGATCCGGCCAATCGGCGTGGGCAGCGGCCGGCAGCACGGCGGCGAACGCGAGGCACAGGCCGCGCAGCAGCGGGCCGACCCGGAACTTGCGGGTTTGCGTCATGAAGGTTGTCTCCAGGGGGGGCGGTGTCTTGTTGTTGGGGGTGGGGTCAGAGGTGTCCGCCCAGCGATTCGTCGTCCAGCGGGCCGCTGGTGTCCGCGCTTTCGTCGCGCGGGTCGCGCGCCAGCAGGGCGGAAACGGCGGTCATGGGGGCGACGCCGTCAAACAGCACGGCGCAGACGGCTTCGGTGATGGGCAATTCAACATTCATCGCGCGGGCGCGGTCTCGCGCAGCGCGTGCGCAGCGCACGCCTTCGGCCGTGATGCCGCTGGCCAGGATGTCGGCCAGCTTGCGGCCAGCGCCGATTTCCAGGCCGACACGGCGGTTGCGGGACAGTTCGCCGGTGGCCGTCAGCACCAGGTCGCCCAGGCCGGTCAGGCCCGCGAAGGTGCTGGCGCGCGCACCCAGCGCCACGCCGAAGCGGGTCATTTCGGCCAAGCCGCGCGTGATCAGCGCGGCGCGGGCATTAGTGCCCAGCGCCAGGCCGTCGCCAATGCCGCAAGCCACGGCGATGACGTTCTTGAGCGCGCCGCCCACTTCCACGCCAACCAGGTCCGCGCTGGCGTACACGCGCAGCGCCGCGCCGTGAAAGGCCGACGTGGTGGCATCGCGCAGGGCGGTGCTGGTGCTGGCAACGGTCAGCGCCACGGGCAAGCCTTGCGCCACTTCGCGCGCAAACGACGGGCCGGACAGCGCGCCGCCGACGGCATCGGGCAGCGCCTGACGCATGATTTCGTGAGGCAGCCTGGCCGTGTCGGCTTCAAAGCCCTTGCACGTCCAGACGATAGGGGTGTCCTGCAAACCCAGCGCAGGCAGCCGGCGCGACAATTCGCCACAGATGGCGGTCAGCCCGGCCACGGGTACGCCCAGCACGATGAGGCGGCGTGCGCCGTCTTCTTGCAGGCTGGCAAGCGTGGCGTCCAGGTCAGAGGAAAAATTCAGGGACTGGGGCAGCGAGATGCCCGGCAGGTAACGCGTGTTTTCGTGCGTGGCAGCCATGGCGGCCGCCTGGGCGGCGTCGCGGGCCCAAAGCACGGTGGCGTGGCGGCGGCTGGAGGCCGCCGCCCACGCGGTGCCCCAACATCCCGCACCCAGGACAGCGACGCGCAGGCGCGGCTCGGTGGGATGGTTCATCGGGGCGTGTGCAAGCTTACTGGCGCGTGGCGCTGGCGGGCAGGATGATGCCCGAATCACCGGCGCTGCCGTTGCCGTTGGCGCCTTGCTGCTGCTGTTGTTGCAGTTCGGCCAGGCGTTGTTCGTACAGGGCCTGGAAGTTGACTTCGGTCAGGTGCAGCGGCGGCATCGAGGTGCGGGTGATGGCGTCGGCGATGTTGGCGCGCAGGTACGGGTACAGCATCGTCGGGCAGACAATGCCCAGCAGCGGATCGAGCTGCTCTTCGGGGATGTTGGCCGCTTCGAAGATACCGGCTTGCGTGCCTTCAACCAGGTACACCACCTTTTCGTTGATGCGGGTGGTGACGGTGACGGTGACCGTGGTTTCGAACACGGTTTCGGCCAGACGCTGGCCGCCCACGGTGATGCTCACTTCAACCTGGGGCGCTTCTTGCTCCAGGAAGACGTGGGGCGCGTTCGGCATTTCCAGCGAAAGGTCTTTCAGGTAGACGCGTTGCAGATTGAACGAGGGCGCGTCGTTGCCGCCTTCTTGCTGGGTGTTTTGGTCTTGATCAGCCATGAGTATTTCCGTTGGTGGGAGGGGCAAAAGGGTAGGGCGATTAGCCGTTCAGCAGGGGGGCGAGGCCGCCCGAGCGGTCCAGCGCCATCAGGTCGTCGCAACCGCCGACGTGGGTATCGCCAATGAAGATTTGCGGCACAGTGCGTCGGCCGGTACGTTCGATCATGACATCGCGCTGGGACGGATCCCGGTCGATCTGAATGATTTCCAGGTCCGTCACGCCGCGTTGCTCAAGCAAAGACTTGGCACGCGCGCAATAAGGACAATAGTCCTTGCTGTACATGACAACTTTATTCATAGGCGCTCCTGCGAATTCAAGAGGGGAATCGGGGCGAGCGGCGCTCAGCCCTTCTGGGTGATCGGCAGGCTGGCGGCCGACCAGGCGCGCATGCCGCCTTCCAGCGGCACCACGTCGGCAAATCCTTGGGCGCGCAGCTTGGCGACGGCGCGGGCCGAATCACGGCCGTTGTCGCACACCACCACCAGCGGCTTGTTCTTGGGCAGCGACGCCGCCTTCTGTTCCAGATCCGCCGCCGGCACGTTGCGTGCCTGGGCGATGTGGCCGGCCTGGAATTGCTCTGCGGGGCGCACGTCGACCCAGACGGCGTTACGCTGGTTGACCATCTGGATGGCTTCGCCGGTGCTGACGGCCGAGCCGCTGCGGCCCTTGCGCAAGGCCGGAATCACCAGCATCACGCCAGAGACCACGGCCACGCCGACGATGAAGATATTGTTTTTATCGAGCAAGAATTGCAAAAGATCCACGGGACATCCTGAAGGCGGCGACCAGCCTGGAGGCTGATCTGGGTAGTCTAGATAGCGGCGACCCTTGGCTCACAGCCCGGGTGCCAAGAGGGCCAAATGGGCCAGTGCGCCGGGGCTAAATCAAGGGCAAAATCACTCAATTATAAAATGAGCGCATTCTTTAACCATCCTTTAACTTTAACCCGCGCGGAAAGCGTGCCAAACCATGCATAAACTTGTTCTGATGCGCCACGGCGAAAGCCAGTGGAATCTGGAAAACCGTTTCACCGGCTGGACCGACGTCGACCTGACCGAAACCGGCCGCGAGCAGGCCCGCCGCGCGGGCGAATTGCTGAAGAAAGAAGGCTACACGTTCGACCTGGCCTACTCGTCGCTGCTCAAGCGCGCCATCCGCACGCTGTGGATCGCGCTGGACGCCATGGACGCCATGTACACGCCGGTGGGCGTCACCTGGCGCCTGAACGAACGCCACTACGGCGCGCTGCAAGGCCTGAACAAGGCCGAGACCGCCGCCAAGTACGGCGACGAGCAAGTCCTGATCTGGCGCCGCGCCTACGCCATCGCCCCGGAGCCGCTGGCCCTGGACGACGAGCGCCACCCGCGTTTTGACAGCCGCTACGCCAAGATTCCGGCCGACCAGCTGCCCGCCACCGAATGCCTGAAAGACACCGTGGCCCGCGTGCTGCCGTTCTGGAACGAGTCGATCGCCCCGGCCATCCGCTCCGGCCGCAAGGTACTGGTGGCTGCGCACGGCAACAGCCTGCGCGCGCTGATCAAGCACCTGGACAACGTGTCCGACGACGACATCGTCAATCTGAATATTCCGACGGGCCAGCCGCTCGTGTACGAATTGGATGATGACCTGCGCCCGATCCGCCACTACTATCTGGGCGACGCCGCCGAGATCGAGGCGGCCATGGCTGCGGTTGCAGCCCAGGGCAAGGCTAAGAAGGACTGATATTTCTATGCGTCGCACGGCAGGGGTGTTGTTGGCAGTCATGCTGGCTGGTGGGGGGCTTGCGGCTCGCGCCGCGCCTAACGACCTTGCCGGGCGCCAGTCCGATGCAGAACGTCAGCAGGCCGCATTGCGCGACCGCATCGAGAATCTGCAAAAAGATATCGATGACCGCGAAGCGGCCCGCAAGGAAGCCGCCGACGCGCTCAAGCAGTCGGAATCGGCCATCTCCAAGATCAACCTGCGCCTGCGCGAATTGGCCGACGCCAACCGCCAGGCGCAGGCGGATCTGACCAGCCTGGAAAAGCAGATCGGCGCGCAGGAAACCGTGCTGGCCAAGCGCCGCGCGGAATTGGCAGATCAACTGCGCACGCAGTACACCAGCGGCCTGTCGCCGTGGACGGCGCTGCTGTCTGGCGATGACCCCCAGGTGCTGGGGCGCAATCTGGGCTATCTGGATTACGTGTCGCAAGCCCGTGCCAATGCCGTAGAGGCGCTGCGGGCCGACATCGAACGCCTGGCGGCATTGCAGACGCGCGCCGATGCCCGGCGTGCCGAAATTGAAAAACTCGTGGCCGAAACCTCAGAGCAGAAGACTGCGCTGGTCGGCCAGCAGAAAGAACGCGCCACCTTGCTCGCGCAGCTGGAAGGGCAGATTGCCGCCCAGCGCGCTGAAGCCAACAAGCTGGGGCGCGACGATCAACGCCTGTCGCGCCTGATCACCGATCTGGACGCGGCAATTGCCAAGCAGATCGAAGACGCGCGCAAGGCGGAAGAAGCCCGCAAGAAGGCCGAAGAGGCCCGTCGCGTGGAAGAAGCCCGCCGCGCAGCGGAAGAGGCCAAGAAGCGCGCAGACGCCGAGCGCCGCGCGGAAGAAGCCCGCAAGAAAGCCGAGGCGGATCGCAAGCTGGCCACCGAAACCGCCGCCCGCCGCGACCGCGAAAGCCGCGATGCCCGCGATGCTCGCGAGGCGGCGCAGGCCCGCGAACAGGTTGAAGCAGCGTCGCGCCAGAATCGTGGCCCGGTTGCCGTTGCCGACCCGGACGCCGCCGGCTTACGTCCGGCTGAACAAAAACAGACCCGTCTGACCGATCCGACGACCACCGCCGTTCAAAAAACGCCTCCGGCGCAGGAAAAACCTGCCGATCCGCCTAAAAAAGCGGAACCGGTCGAGGCCGACACCACTCCAACTCGCAGTGCATCGGCTCAGCAAACGAGCCGCGCGGCGCCACCCGTGGGCGGTGGCAGCGGCTTGAAGCATGGCTTGGCGATGCCGGTGCGCGGCCAGGTGCAGGGCCGTTTTGGCGTGGACCGCCCGGATGGCGGCGTCTGGCGAGGCGTGGTGCTGCGTGCGCCCGAAGGCACCCCCGTGAAGGTGGTGGCCCCCGGTACGGTGGTCTACGCCGAATGGCTGCGCGGTTTTGGCAATCTCATCATTGTGGATCATGGGCAGCAATACCTGACGGTCTATGCTTACAACCAAAGTCTGCTCAAACGGGTGGGGGATTCGGTGACAGGTGGCGATACTATTGCTACGGTAGGCGCAACCGGCGGCCAAGTGGAATCCGGCCTATACTTTGAAATTCGCCATCGTGGCGCACCTGTGGATCCGGCCCAGTGGCTGGCGCAATAGGTTGATCGGTAAAGTCGTTGGTCATTACCCAACCCCCATCGGCGAAAACAAAATTCGGGAAGTGTGCATGGGCACTCGCAAGTTTCGCGGTTTCGGTCTGATTGCCATCGGTGCGGTGGCTGGTGTCTTGCTTAGCGTAGGAGTGACAGCCGTCGCTCAGCGCGGCAGTCCCTTGCCTTTGGACGAGCTCAGGCAACTGTCCAATGTTTTCGCGGCTATCAAGAACAACTACGTTGAAGCGGTCGATGACAAGACGCTGATCGACAACGCCATTTCAGGCATGGTGTCCAACCTGGACCCGCACTCCGCCTACCTGGATGCTGACGCGTTCCGCGAAATGCAGACGGCCACGCAAGGCGAGTTCGGCGGCCTCGGTATCGAAGTGGGGGCCGAAGACGGCTTCGTCAAAGTCATTTCCCCCATCGAAGACACCCCCGCCGCGCGCGCTGGCGTCATGGCGGGCGACCTCATCATCAAGATCGACGACACGCCCACCAAGGGCATGACGCTGAACGACGCCGTCAAGCTCATGCGCGGCGCGCCCAAGTCGCCGATCACGCTGACCATCATGCGCGCCGACCGTCCGCAGCCCATCGTGCTGAAGATCGTTCGCGACGTGATCAAGGTGCGCAGCGTGCGCAGCAAGATGCTGGACAACGGCATCGGCTACGTCCGTGTGGCGCAATTCCAGGAAAAGACTGGCTCTGACCTCGCCAAGCAGTTGAAGGACTTGGGCGCCAAAGAAGCCCCCAAGGGCCTCGTGCTTGACCTGCGTAATGACCCGGGTGGTTTGTTGACCAGCGCCATCGGCGTGTCGGGCGCGTTCCTGCCGCCTGACGCTCTGGTGGTGTCCACCGATGGCCGCACGCCTGACGCGCGCCATAAGTACCTGGCCACGCCGTCGGAATATGCCCGCGGTGAAAGCAACTACCTGTCGGGCCTGCCCGCCTGGACCAAGACCGTGCCGATGGTGGTGCTGGTGAACGTGGGCTCGGCTTCGGCTTCCGAAATCGTGGCCGGCGCCCTGCAAGACCACAAGCGCGCCAAGGTGCTGGGCAACCGCACGTTCGGCAAGGGTTCGGTGCAAGTCATCCTGCCGCTGTCGGAATCCACGGCCGTCAAGCTGACCACGTCGCGCTACTTCACCCCCAGCGGCCGTTCCATCCAGGCCACCGGTATCGAACCCGACTACGTCGTGGCCGATACGGCCGATGGCGATCTGTTCCGCCTGCCGCGTGAAGCCGACCTGCAACGCCACCTGTCCAACCCCGAGACCGCCAACGAGGTGAAGTCCAACTCGGCGCAAGACAATGTCGACTTGCCCGCCAAGGTGTTCGAATTCGGCGGCAAGGATGACTTCCAGCTGCAACAGGCGCTGAATGTGCTGGCTGGCAAGCCGGTGCAAAAGGGTTCGGCCCGTGCTCAGGCCAAGGCGGACGCCAAGCCGGGCGGCGGCACCGCCACCCGCATGAAGATCACGCCGACCGGAGTCGAGCCCAGCAAGGACAAATGAACGACGAGCAACTGCTGCGCTACGCCCGCCACATCCTGCTGGACGAGCTAGGCATCGAAGGGCAGGAAAAACTGCTGGCGGCGCGGGTGCTTATCGTGGGGGCGGGTGGGCTTGGCTCGCCCGCCGCGCTCTACCTGGCTACGGCCGGCGTCGGCGACATCACTCTGGCTGATGACGACACTGTCGAACTCAGCAACCTGCAACGCCAGATCCTGCACACCACCAGCAGCGTCGGCCGCCCCAAGGCTGAATCGGGGCGCGACATGCTGGCCGCCTTCAACCCGCAGGCGCGCGTGCATGCCCGCGTGGAACGCCTGGAAGGCAATGCGCTGTCCGACGCCGTGGCAGCCGCCGATCTGGTGCTGGACTGCACGGATAACTTCTCCACCCGCCACGCCATCAACCGCGCCTGCGTGCAGCATAAAAAGCCGCTCGTCTCCGGCGCGGCGATCCGCTTTGATGGCCAGGTCAGCGTCTATGACCTGCGCGACGACAACGCGCCCTGTTACCACTGCCTGTTCCCAGAAGCCGACGACGTCGAGCAAGCCAATTGCGCCACGATGGGCGTCTTTGCGCCCGTGGTCGGCATCATCGGCAGCATGCAGGCGGCCGAAGCGCTGAAACTGCTGTCTGGCGTGGGCGAAAGCCTGTCCGGCCGCCTGTTGTGGCTTGACGTGCGCACCATGCAATGGCGCAGCGTCAACGTTCAGCGCGACCCGGAATGCGAGGTCTGCGGCCACCGCGGACACTGAATCGGCACCCATCCAGGTTTTGCGATTTCTTCTCATTACGTGGCCGTATTGCACCCGCGAACAATATTAATGCCTTGAAATACCTGCTATAACGCCAGCCAGCCGACAGATTTCGGGTGATGGCTATGGACGCGACGGTGTGGATACAGGACTAAAGTTCAGCTTGCCCAAGTGGCGCCTGACGCGTTGGCTCACGCATTCCGGCCCGGACACGCCCGCCGACATCCGCTCCGCGCTGATCGCCAGTCTGTTCGGCACGCTGCCCATCTTTGCTGGCGGCGTCATCAATACCTTGATGATTTCCGGCGTAGTCGCCTGGCGCCGCCCCGAGCCGCTGTACATCTCGTGGTTGCTGCTGGAAGTGATCCTGGCCATTGTGCGCGTCACGATCCTGCGGTCGGCGCTGCGCGCGGCGCCCAAGGGCGGCAACACCCATACCGACATCTATATTCTGCTGGCGCTGCTGTGGGCGTTCAGCGTGGGTTATGGCGTTTTCATCACCTTTTTGAATGGCGATTGGCTGGCGGCCACGCTGGCCGGCGTGTCTTGCGGCGCCATGGCCGGCGGCATCTGCTTTCGCAATTACGGCGCGCCCCGGCTGGTGGGCGCAATGATCTTCCTGAGCCTGGGGCCGATGTGCCTGGGCGCCTTGTTCACGGGCGAATACGTCACCGCCATCGTGTTCATCCAGATCCCGTTCTATCTGGTCAGCATGAGCATCGCGTCGCACCGGCTGAACCGCATCCTGGTGTCCACCATGCTGGCCGAGCGCGCCAGCGAGCGCCGCGCCAGTGAAGACGCGTTGACGGGGCTGGCCAATCGCACCGGCTTGCAGGCGGCGCTGGAACGGGTCTGCGCCAGCGAGCGCAGCCACGACAGCGACGCCGCGCTGCTGTACGTGGACATGGATGACTTCAAGCGCATCAACGACACCTATGGCCATGCCGCAGGCGACTTGGTGCTGACCACCACCGCGCAGCGCATGCGCGGCATGTTGCGCGTGGACGACGTGGCGGCGCGCATTGGCGGCGATGAATTCATCGTGCTGGTCACCGGCATCGACACCACGGCGGCCCTGCGGCTGGGCGAACATCTGTTGCGCGACGCCTCGCAGCCCATCGCGCTGGCTGATGGCACGCGGGTCTGCGTGGGGCTGTCGATCGGCATTTCCATCATCTCGGGTCCGCAGCGCAGTGCGCAGACGGCGCTGGATCTGGCCGACGCGGCCTTGTACCGGGCCAAGGCGCGCGGCGGGCGCTGCTGCGAAATCGTGGGCGACGACGAAGGGCAGGACGCCGCGCTGGCACGCGCCAGCGGCGAACCGGCAGCGGCTTAGCTGCCCGTCTGTCCGTCCGTCCATCCGTCTAGCCGGCCTCTCCGGCCTCTCCAGCCGGAGCTTGAAGCCGCGCAGCTCATCCATCATCAAGACATCAACCCCCGGAATGGATGCTTAAAAGTTTTCAGATAACCTGAAAAGCTGCCCTATAATCGCCCAATGTTGACCAAGACGCTTACCTTGACCGAACAGGTCGCCCGGCAGATTGCTACCGATATCGCTGACGGCGTGCATGCCGTTGGCGCCAAGCTGCCGCCCGGCCGCATCCTGGCCGAGCAATACGGCGTCAGCGCGGCCGTTATCCGCGAAGTGACCGAGCGCCTGCGCGCGCAGGGGCTGATCCAAAGCCGCCAGGGATCGGGCAGCACGGTGGTGTCGCGCACGGGCGTCCAAGGGTTTCAGCTATCCACCGGCCTTGGCGTCGATCGCGACAAGCTCGCCGCCGTCTATGAATTGCGGATGGAGCTTGAAGGCGGCGCGGCAGCCTTGGCAGCCGAGCGGCGCAATGCCGATGACCTAAGCGCCATGGCGCAGGCGCTGGCTGACCTGGAATCCCATCTTGATCATCCCGAACAAGGCGTGGAGCACGACATCGCGTTTCACGTCGCCATCGCCGCCGCGACGCACAACAGCGCCTATCAGGACTTGCTTCAGTATCTGAACCTGCAATTGCGCCTGGCCGTCAGCACTGCAAGGTCGAACAGCCTGTTGCAGGACGGGCTGACGGCGGCCGTGCACCAGGAGCACGTTGCCGTGTTCGAGGCCATCCGCGCGCGCAACCCCGCCAGGGCGCGTCAGGCGGCGGTCCGCCATCTGCAGCAGGCGGCCAGCCGCCTGCAACTTGATTCTCACTTTCCCGCAGCCACGCAAACATCATGAGCGCATCCGACTTTCCGCAACGCCTCGCCCAACGCCTGGGGCCCGATACCGTCTACACCGCCGAAGCGGACATCGCGCCGTGGCTGTCCGATTGGCGCGGGCTGTACAACGGCAACGCCCAGGCCGTTGTGCGCCCTCGCACCACGGCCGATGTCGCGGCCTGCCTGGCGCTGTGCCAGCAGGAAGCCGTGCCCGTCGTGCCGCGCGGCGGCAACACGGGCCTGTGCGGTGGCGCGACGCCGGACACGGGCGCCCGGAACGTCGTGCTAAGCCTGGACCGCATGAACGCCGTGCGTTCCATCGACACGGTCGCCAACACCCTGGTCGCTGAGGCCGGCGCCATCCTGGGCAACCTGCGCCGCGCCGCGCAGGACGCCGGCCGGTTGTTGCCGCTGAGTCTGGCGGCCGAAGACTCCAGCCAGATCGGCGGCAACGTCGCCACCAACGCGGGCGGCGTGAACGTCGTGCGCTACGGCATGGCGCGCGAGCTGGTGCTGGGCCTGGAAGCGGTGCTGCCCACCGGTGAAATCTTTCACGGCCTGCGCACGCTGCGTAAGGACAACACCGGCTACGACCTGAAGCAGTTGCTGATCGGTTCGGAAGGCACGCTGGGTGTGATCACCGCCGTGGCGCTGCGCCTCTTCCCGCGTACCGATGTGCGTTCCGTGGTGCTGACGGCGGTGGAGTCGCCGGCGCAAGCCTTGCAGCTGTTTGAAGTTTTGTTCGAACAGTGCGGCGCGCGCCTGCAAGCGTTCGAATATTTCTCGGGCGACTGCCTGGACCTGGTGCTGACACACGCGGAAGGCGTGCAGGAACCGTTCGATCAGCGCTATCCCGCTTACGTGCTGGTAGAGCTTGCCGACACGGCGGATGAAGCCGGTCTGACGACCTTGCTTGAAACCGTGATCGGCACGGCGCTGGAACGTGGCTTGTGCCTGGACGCTGCCGTGTCGGCATCGCTGGCGCAGTTGCACGCGCTGTGGAAGCTGCGCGAAGAAATCTCGGAAGCGCAGCGCATGGACGGTCCGCATCTGAAGCACGATGTGTCGCTGCCTATCGAACGCATTCCCGACTTCATGGTGTCGGCCGAAGCGCGCGTGCGCGCGCTGTACCCCGACATCCGTCCGTTCATCTTTGGCCATTTTGGCGATGGCAACCTGCACTACAACCTGTCGCGCCCGGCCGGTGCGGCGCGCGACTGGGTGGCCGTGCACGGCGCGGCGATCACGGATGCGGTGCTGGATGAGGTGAACCGCTACGGCGGCAGCATTTCCGCCGAGCACGGCATTGGCCAGCTCAAGCGGGATCACTTCCTGCATAGCAAGGATGCCGTCGAGCTGCGCCTGATGCGTGAAATCAAGAAGGTGATGGACCCGGCGGGCATCATGAACCCGGGCAAGTTGCTGTAGGCCGAAGAACCTCCAAAAGAAAGGGCGCCGCGCGCGAATTGATCGCGCGCGGCGCCCTTTGTGCGTTGCTGCATCATCGCGACGGCGGCATCGCTGCATCGCCGCCCCGCGACAACGGATTCGCCCTGACTACTGCCGGTGATAGACCTCAGCACCCTTGCGCACAAACTCCACCGATTTTTCCTGCATCCCTTTTTGCAGCGCTTCGTTCTCGCTTACGCCCTGCGACGCCGCATATTCGCGCACATCCTGCGTGATCTTCATGCTGCAAAAATGCGGACCGCACATCGAGCAGAAATGCGCCACCTTCATTGAGTCCTTCGGCAAGGTCTCGTCGTGGAATTCCTTTGCTGTGTCCGGGTCCAGGCCCAGGTTGAACTGATCGTCCCAACGGAACTCGAAGCGCGCCTTGGACAAGGCGTTGTCGCGAATCGCCGCGCCCGGGTGGCCCTTGGCAAGATCCGCCGCGTGCGCCGCGATCTTGTACGTGATGATGCCGTCCTTGACGTCCTTCTTGTTCGGCAAACCCAGGTGTTCCTTGGGCGTCACATAACAGAGCATCGCGGTGCCGTACCAGCCGATCAGCGCGGCGCCGATGCCGGACGTGATGTGGTCATAGCCCGGCGCGATGTCGGTCGTTAGCGGCCCCAACGTATAGAACGGCGCCTCGTGGCAATGTTCCAGTTGCAGCTCCATGTTCTCTTTGATCATCTGCATCGGCACATGGCCCGGGCCTTCGATCATGACCTGCACATCGTGCTTCCAGGCCACTTGCGTCAGCTCGCCCAGCGTCTTCAGTTCCGCGAACTGCGCCTCATCGTTGGCGTCATAGCCCGACCCCGGACGCAGCCCGTCGCCCAGCGAGAAGCTGACGTCGTACGCCTTCATGATGTCGCAGATCTCTTCGAAGCGTTCGTACAGAAAGCTTTCCTTGTGATGCGCCAGGCACCACTTCGCCATGATCGACCCGCCGCGCGACACGATGCCCGTCATGCGGTCAGCCGTCATCGGAATGAACGGCAGGCGCACGCCTGCATGGATAGTGAAGTAATCCACACCCTGTTCAGCCTGCTCGATCAGCGTGTCGCGGAAAATCTCCCACGTCAGCTCCTCGGCTTTGCCGTCCACCTTCTCCAGCGCCTGGTAGATCGGCACCGTGCCAATCGGCACGGGCGAATTGCGGATGATCCATTCGCGCGTTTCGTGGATGTGCTTGCCCGTGGACAAATCCATCACCGTGTCGCCGCCCCAACGGATCGCCCAGGTCATCTTTTCGACCTCTTCGCCAATGCCCGAACTGACGGCCGAATTGCCGATGTTGGCGTTGATCTTCACCAGGAAGTTGCGGCCGATGGCCATGGGTTCGACTTCGGGGTGATTGATGTTCGCCGGAATGATGGCGCGGCCGCGTGCGATTTCATCGCGCACGAATTCCGGCGTGATCGCGGCCGGAATGGCGGCACCGAACGACTGGCCCGGATGCTGGCGCAGCAAGCGCTTCACCATTTTTTCGCCATCGGGACCGCTGTCGCGCAGCGTTTGCAGATAGTGCTCGCGGCGCAGGCTTTCGCGGATGGCCACGTATTCCATCTCGGGCGTGATGATGCCCCGGCGCGCATAGTGCATCTGCGACACATTGGCGCCGGCCTTGGCGCGGCGCGGCGGGCGCTGCAAGTCAAAGCGCATGGCCGTCAGCTTCGGGTCGGTCAGGCGCGACTTGCCGAAATCGCTGCTCGGGCCTGCCAGCTGTTCGGTGTCGTTGCGTTCGTCGATCCAGGCACGGCGCACTTCCGGCAGGCCACGGCGGATATCGATCTTGATCTCGGGATCGGTGTAGGGTCCGCTGCAATCGTAGACGGTCAGCGGCGGATTCTTTTCCCCGCCGAACATGGTCGGCGTGTCGTCCTGCTCGATCTCCCGGAACGGCACGCGGATGTCGGGGCGTGAGCCCGTCTCATACACGCGGCGCGATTTGGGCAGCGGTGCGACGGCCGCCGCGTCGACTTCGGCGGTGGCGGCCAGGAATTTGGGATTGGCATTCATGGAAAGCTCCAAGCGATTGGTTGGAGCCGATTGGGAAGGGACTTCCGCCAGGCGTGCAGGGACGCGTGGCGGAAATACGGCTCCCAGCATCGGCATTATCCGTACTGGTACGAAGGGACTCTCTCAACACGTTCCGCCGAAAAAGCGGAACGAGTACCCCTGCGCGAAAGCGGAGTATAGAGCCTTCCCGCGCGAACGGGTTCGAGGCCGTTATTCCTGCTGCGGTACATAAATCGATGGCGTTGATCTACCGTCTTTCCCAAGCTGGTATTACTGCTTTACATTTGGATTCAGACTGCGGCGACACCGTCATTCAGGTTCGGTACACTTTTTGCAACCAAACGCCTGGCCGGCTTCGCCTGCCAGGCACAGTTAACTAAAGAAGAAGGAATCGAGCATGCAACTGACCCTACGCAAATTGGCGCCCGCCTTGGTTGTCGTGACGTTGGCGCTGGCGGGTTGCAAGACCGCCCCGACCAAGTCCCCGGACGCTGCGGCAAAGCCCGATGCCGGCCAGCAATCCACGCAGCCGGCCACCGCGTCGTCGGTGGACTTCTACCTGGCGCAACAACAACCCGGCCAAGGCATGCGCGAAATCACGCTGCCCGACGGCAAGCTCTACATGCAGGAAATGCCCGTGCTGACGCGCGCCGATCTCACCGACGCTGCCGCGTTGGTTGATCGTCAAGGCCAGAACTTCGTGGGCCTGCGTTTCTCGGAATCGGGCGCTCGCAAGCTGACCGAAGTCAGCACCAAGAACGTGGGCAAGCGCCTGGCACTCGTCATCGACCAGGAACTGGTTGCTGCGCCCAGCATCGCTGAACCGCTGAACCGTGGCGTGTTGGCATTTGGCGTGGCCTCGGCACAAGCCGCGTCGGAAATCGCCGCGAAGATCCGTGGCGACGCCGCTCCGGCTCCGGCCAACGGCGCACCGGCCCCGGCCCCCAAGCCCTAAACGACATGACGATGGATCCTCACGGGGGTCCCATCAAAAAAAACCGCGCTGATCTAATCAGCGCGGTTTTTTTTCGCCTGCCCGGCGAGGTTGGGTGATGCGTATCCGCATCAACCAATCTTGCGGCCGCGTGGTTTGACGGTGCGGCGCGCCTGCGCCGTTTCGATGAACGTGAGCGTCAGCGCTTCAAGCATGGCGCGGTCATCAACGGACAGGCTATCGAACTGCGCGGGCGCAATGTTCGGGAAAGGCCAGGGCGCTTGCGGACGCGGGCGTCGCGCCAAGCGCGGCATGGTCTCGGCCACACCGGCCGGCGGCAAGGTATCCGAGAGATCGTAGCCGTCCATGGGCAGTTCCATGGGGCCTTTGCCGGTCTCAAGCCATTCGAGTTCGATCTTCAGGATTTGCGCAAGCTTGCGGACCGATCTGCTGGAGTGCCGCAGGCCGCTTTCGTAACTGGCGATTGCACTTTGCGAGATACGCGCAAGACGAGCGAGCGTCTTCTGCGTGTGGCCACGCAGAAGACGGGCTTGCTTCAATCGGTCTGAGAATGTCTTCACGCGTCGATTGAAGCTTGCTCATGATTTACTTTGGTGGTTATAAGCATTACCTGGGTGATAGTCTTAGGAGGCTCGGTCGCATGCAGGAAAGGGGCTGTGTGTTCGTCGTGCAACTTGATGAAATGGCGAGCAATAATTTTGTCGATGCCTTGAGTCAATTTCATTGGCAAGTCAGCGCGTGCGCGTCGCCAGCAGAATTGCTGGATCGTTTACGTACGCAGGAAGTCGATGCGTTGGTGTTGCGGGGGTTGGGTAAGGGTGTGCCGAAACTGATCAGCGCCTTGCGCCGCGCGGCGCCCGAAGCGCCCGTGGTGTGGCAGGCGCCGACGGCATCGGCGCGTCAACGGGTAGAGGCGTTGGAGGCCGGGGTGGACGTGTTCAGCTCCGAGCGCATGGAACCGCTTGAGTGGGATGCGTTGCTGCGCAACGTGCGCCGGCGCATGATGCCGCCAGCGACCGACGGACCCGCGTGGCGTCTGCATGAGCGCACGCTGGCCGGCCCCGCCGGTGAACGGCTTCCATTGACCGCCAATGAACGTGCTTTTTTTGTCCGCTTGCTGAGCGCGCCTGGCCAATGCCTGCGGCGTGACCGCTTCTTTCCGCGCAATCCGCAAGAGGGCGCGCGCAGCGTAGATGTGTTGGTATCGCGGCTGCGCAGCAAGGCGCGCCGCTTCGATATCGAACTGCCGATACTGGCCGTGCGCGGCTGGGGTTATATCCTGGTGCAGCACATCCCTGGCACGAAAAGCGACGCTTAAAGCACGACCAGGTTGTCCCGATGCATGAGCTCGGGTTCGGTCATGCTGCCCAGAATGCGCGCAATCTGCGATGACGGCTGGCGCAAGATGCGCCGCGTATCCACGGAAGAATAGTTGATCAGGCCACGGGCGCATTCGCGTCCCTGGCTGTCAACGCAAGCCACCACATCGCCTCGGCCGAACTCGCCTTCGACATCGGTCACGCCGATGGGTAGCAGGCTCTTGCCTTCGCGCATCAGAGCTTGCACGGCGCCTTCGTCCAGCACCACGCGGCCACGCAGGCGCAGGTGATCGGCCAGCCATTGCTTGCGGGCGGACCACACGGGCAGCACGGCGCGCAATTCGCTGCCGATGCATTCGCCTTGCGCCAGACGCGTCAGCACATTGCGTTCGCGGCCCGAAGCAATGACGGTATGCGCACCGCTGTGCGCAGCGCGTTTGGCGGCCAGCACCTTGGTCAGCATGCCGCCGGTGCCGATGCCGCTGCCCGCGCCGCCCGCCATGGCTTCCAGCGCAGGGTCGCCCGCTTGCGCGTGCGACATGAAACGGGCGTCCGGGTTCTTGCGCGGGTCGGCTTCGTACAGGCCGCGCTGGTCGGTCAGGATGATCAGCGTGTCGGCTTCGATCAGGTTGGTGACCAACGCACCCAAGGTGTCGTTGTCGCCCAGACGGATTTCGTCGGTGACAACAGTGTCATTTTCATTGACGATCGGCACGACGCCCATGCGCAAGAGCGCAAACAGCGTGCTGCGTGCGTTCAGGTAGCGGTGGCGATCAGCCAGGTCTTCGTGGGTCAGCAGAATCTGCGCGGTGCGCAGGCCGTATTCGGCGAAGGCGGCCTCGTAGGCCTGGCACAAGCCCATCTGGCCCACGGCCGCGGCGGCTTGCAGTTCGTGCATGACCGACGGGCGCTTGCGCCAGCCCAGCCGCGCCATGCCTTCGGCAATGGCGCCGCTGGAAACCAGCACGACTTGCTTGCCCTGCTTGTGCAGAGCCGCGATCTGGGCGGCCCAGTGCGCCACGGCGGCGCGATCCAGGCCTCGGCCTTCGTTGGTGACCAGCGACGAGCCAACTTTGGCAACAAGACGCTGGGCGTGGGTGACGACGGAAACGGTCGGTGTTTCAGCAGACATGATGGTCGCCGGCGGCGGCGAAAAAAGGCGTAATCGACAGGACTGCGATTATGGCTTATTCGTCGCCAGCGCGCGGCGCGGCAGGCTTGTCGGCGTCGGAACGCGTGTCGTCAAAGCGCGGGTCCGGCGCCACGTAGGTGCCGTCGGCCTGGTCGCGCGACAGGTATTCCTTTTCGCGCTCGGCGTCCAGGTAGTCTTGCAGCGCGTACAGCAGGTCTTGCGTGCCGTCGCCCGTCAGGCCAGAAATGGCGAAGACCGGGCCCTTCCAGTCGTACAGCTCAAGGAAGCGGCGCTTGGTGTCTTCCGGGTCCGGCACCATGTCCAGCTTGTTCAGCACCAGCCAGCGCGGCTTTTCGGCCAGTTCCGGGTCGTAGCGGCGCAGCTCTTCAACGATGGCACGCGCGTCGATGACGGCTTGCTCGACCGGATCCGAATCAGGGTCGGGCGTGGAGACGTCAACCAGATGCAGCAGCACGCGGGTGCGCGCCAGATGGCGCAGGAACAGATGGCCCAGGCCGGCGCCTTCAGATGCGCCTTCGATCAGGCCGGGAATATCGGCCACGACGAAGCTGCGCGACGGCGACGTGCGCACCACACCCAGGTTGGGGTGCAGCGTGGTGAACGGGTAGTCGGCGATCTTGGGCTTGGCATTCGAGATGCGGGTGATCAGCGTGGACTTGCCGGCGTTCGGCAGGCCCAGCAGGCCCACGTCGGCCAGCACCTTCAATTCCATGCGCAGGTAGCGGTGTTCGCCTTCCTTGCCCGGCGTCCATTGACGGGGCGCGCGGTTCAGGCTGGATTTGAAGTGGATGTTGCCCATGCCGCCCTGGCCGCCGGCTGCCAGCACGACTTTCTGTTCGTGCGTATCCAGGTCGAACAGGACTTCGCCGGTTTCGGCGTCATGGATGATCGTGCCTACCGGCACGCGCAGCGTGATGTCCGGGGCGGCGGCGCCGTATTGGTCCGAGCCGCGGCCGTTCTCACCGTTCTTGGCGCGATGCAGGCGCGCGTAGCGGAAGTCGATCAGCGTGTTGATGTTGCGATCGGCCACGGCAAAGATGGTGCCGCCGCGTCCGCCGTCGCCGCCGTCCGGGCCGCCTTTGGGGATGAACTTTTCGCGGCGAAAGCTCGCCACGCCATTGCCGCCTTTGCCGGCGACGACTTCGATGGTGGCTTCGTCAACGAATTTCATGGTGTCTGCGTGTCTGGTAGGTTGGGGGCCGCGCCGCGTGAAGCCGGGCGCCGCCAGAAGGGCAGAAGAGGAATTTTGCGCTCATTCTGCCTTAAAACAAAAAAGCCCTGCCGCATGCGACAGGGCTTTTGCCGTTCGAGAACGCGCCGAAGCGCGTATCTGACCGCGCGTGTCCGATTACTCGGCAGCGATGATCGAAACGGTTTGCTTGTTCAACGCGCCCTTGAAGCCGAATTGAACCTTGCCGTCGATCAGCGCGAACAGGGTGTGATCCTTGCCCATGCCGACGTTCACGCCAGCGTGGAAGCGCGTACCGCGCTGACGCACGATGATCGAACCAGCGGAGATCAATTCACCGCCGAAAGTCTTGACGCCCAGACGCTTTGATTCTGAGTCGCGTCCGTTTCGCGTAGAGCCGCCGCCCTTTTTCTGTGCCATGTTTAGCTCCTGCTAAGTGGTACCGAGTCGCGTCTTAAGCCGTGATGGCTTCGATGCGGATTTCGGTGTAGTTCTGACGGTGGCCCTGACGCTTCTGATAGTGCTTGCGACGGCGCATCTTGAAGATCTTGACCTTGTCGTGGCGGCCTTGCGCAAGAACCGTTGCCTTGACCACAGCGCCGGAGACGAGGGGCGTGCCAACTTTCAGTTGGTCGCCTTCGCCCACGGACAGCACTTGGTCCAGGGTGATTTCTTGCCCAATGTCTGCCGGTATCTGTTCTATCTTGAGTTTTTCGCCAGCGGCAACGCGATACTGCTTGCCACCGGTTTTTACGACCGCGTACATGGGGTGTTCCTTAAATAGGTAAATGGGTTCGTTTGCGCGGGGGGCCGCCCTGCTGGGCGGCACTGCCACTCTCACTCTGTAAGAGCGCCCTCATTCACTTCGAGGGAGTGCGCAAACAACCGACGTAATTCGGGCATTGCTGACCGAATCCGGGATATTAGCCCGGCGCTTTTCAAAAGTCAAAAAGCTGTTGCAGGCTAAGGGCTTAGGTGTTGCGTGCAGGCATAACGGGGCCGGATAGACATCGCAAATACCTTCCCCTATGCTCGTCCAGCATCAATCCGACACCGCATCCTTCACTCTGACGTTCAACCTGACTGCCGCACCGCTCGCGTGCGGCATGGAGACCGAAGCCCTATGCATGAAGCGAATTTTTTGCCCGGTGACCTGTCCCGGGCGCTGCTGGTGGGCCGGGTGTGGCGTCCGGCGCCGGTCAATGGCCCCAGCGTGGTGGTGGTGCGTAACGGAGAAGTCTTCGACATCACTGCCGTGACGCCCACGGTCGCGGATCTGCTCGATAGCGCAGACCCGGCGGCGCTGGCGCAAAGCGCCGACGGCGAATCCCTGGGCGATGTGCGCGCGTTGATGGACGCCACCCTGCAAGGGCAGGCCGGGCCGCGGCTGCTGGCCCCCTGCGATTTGCAACCCATCAAGGCAGCCGGCGTTACCTTCGCCATCAGCCTGCTGGAACGGATGATCGAGGAAGAGGCGGGCGGCGACGCCAGCCGCGCCGAAGCGATCCGCGTGAAGATGCAGGCGCTGATCGGTTCTGACCTGTCTCGCCTGCGTCCCGGTTCGCCTGAGGCGGCCCGGTTGAAGGCCGAGCTGACCGCAAGCGGCCAGTGGTCGCAATATCTGGAAGTGGGCATCGGCCCCGATGCCGAGATTTTTTCCAAGACGCCCGCCATGGCATCGGTGGGTTTTGGCGCGCAGATCGGCGTGCTGGCTGAATCGCAATGGAACAACCCCGAGCCGGAAATCGTGCTGGCCGTCAACAGCCAGGGTCACGTGGTGGGCGCCACGCTGGGCAACGACGTCAATCTGCGCGACATCGAGGGCCGCAGCGCCTTGCTGCTGACCAAGGCCAAGGACAACAACGGGTCCTGCGCCATCGGTCCCTTCATCCGGCTGTTTGTTGGCGACTTCACGCTGGACAGCGTGCGGCAGGCGGATGTGTCGTTGCGCATTGAAGGCGCAGACGGTTTCGAGCTGGACGGCGTCAGCCACATGCGCGAAATCAGCCGTGATCCGCTGGACCTCGTACGCCAGGCCTGCGGCGCGCATCATCAGTATCCCGATGGCTTCATGCTGTTTCTGGGCACCATGTTCTCGCCCAGCCAGGACCGTAGCGGCGCGGGCAGCGGCTTCACGCACAAGCTGGGTGACCGCGTCATCATCGCGTCGGAGCGCCTGGGCGCGCTCGTCAACGAGGTACGCCTGTCCACCGAGATTGCGCCGTGGACCTTCGGCGTGCGGGCGCTGTACGCCAACCTGGGTCAGCGCGGGTTGCTGGCGGGCGGCCCTGCGGCGTTGCGTTGAGGGCGCGGGGGCGGCTCCCTGTTAGCTTCATCAGTCTGCCCCCCTTGGTTTGCCCCCTTTGCAACCCCGTATAATCGCTGGTCGAATCCCCCGCCGTTCGTGGCGGCCCAGCGGTAAGAGCCCCCATGCGGCTCGTTTCACTTGTCGGATACGTCTTGAATCTCCCCGCGCTTATTGCCCCCATTGCTGACGATATGAAGGCTGTCGACGCGGTTATCCGCGATCGGCTGAATTCTGATGTGGTGCTGATCCGAACGATTGGCGATTACATCATTGGCGCGGGCGGCAAGCGCATGCGCCCGGCCATGGTGCTGATGGTGGCGCGCGCGCTGGGTTACGAAGGCACGCATCACCAACTGCTGGCCGCTGTAGTGGAATTCATCCACACCGCCACCTTGTTGCACGACGACGTGGTCGATGAATCCGACTTGCGCCGTGGCCGCGAGACCGCCAACGCCGTCTTCGGCAATGCCGCCAGCGTGCTGGTGGGCGATTACCTGTATTCGCGTTCGTTCGAGATGATGGTGGAAGCCGACTCGATGCGCATCATGAGCATCCTGTCCGAAGCCACCACCGTGATCGCCGAAGGCGAAGTGCTGCAACTGCTGAACGTGCACGATCCGGATGTCTCGCAAGACCGCTACCTGCAAGTGGTGCGCTACAAGACCGCCAAGCTGTTCGAAGCCGCCGCCCAGGTTGGCGCCGTGCTGGCTGGCGCAACCGCCGAGCAAGAAGCCGCCGCTGCTGCCTACGGCCGCCACGTCGGCACCGCCTTCCAGTTGGTGGACGACGTGCTCGACTACAGCGGCGACGCCGCGGCGTTGGGCAAGAACGTGGGCGACGACCTGCGCGAAGGCAAGCCAACGCTGCCGCTGATCCGCGTGATGGAAGTCGGCACCCCCGAACAACAGCAACTGATCCGCGATGCCATCAAGACCGGCGACGCCGACTTCGCCGCCGTGGCCGCCGCGATTCAAGCGACTGACGCGCTGGAACACGCCCGCCAAGCCGCCGTCGCCGAAGCCGACCGCGCCCGCGACGCGCTGTCTGCCTACCCCGCTTCCCCTTTTCTGAATTCTCTGCTAGAATTTTGCGCTTTCGCGGTAAACAGAGATCGCTGAAGCGAAAACTTGGTTGGGTGAAAAAGTCGATTTGAATAAGTCGATTTTCCAAAAATCCAAATTTAGGTTTTAATAGCGGTCTTTGCTGAAAGGCGGTCTTTGCTGAAAGCGGTCTTCGGATTGCAAAACAGTAAAGCGAAGCAAATTGCGAAGCAAAATTGTTTGGTTGCACTGAGCGTAACCGGGCAAGCCGAAAGGCACTGTATGGCACTCGGGGCGTAGCTCAGCCTGGTAGAGTACTGCGTTCGGGACGCAGGAGTCGGAGGTTCGAATCCTCTCGCCCCGACCACTTATCTGTGGTCGAATTTTTGGTGGTGTTCTCGACACCAGCAGCAAGAGCCGGAATCGCGAAAGCGACGCCGGCTTTTTTGCGTTTGGCACCGACATTGCGATGTGCACGCGTCAATGTCGCGCCGTCACGGTGTGCGAACGAGCAGCACCGGCACAGAGGTGCTGCGTAGCACGCCTTCGGCGCTGCTGCCAAGCATGGCGCGCTGCATGCCACGGCGCCCGTGTGTGCCCATCACAATCAAGTCGGCGCTCCACTCCTGGGCGGTACTGACGATGCGCTCTTGTACCGAAAGTCCCAAGTCATCAAAAAGGACTGTTTCGGCCTGGACCCCAGCCGCCTTCGCGCGCGCGTGCGCCTTCTGCAGTATTTCTGTCCCGCCCTGCCTCAGGTTCTCGATCAGCTCCCCGGTGTAATAGCCCGCATAGGGATTGGCAGTCAGGGAAACTGAAACGTCATCCAGTACATGAACGATGCGCAAGGTTGCACTTGTCGTCTTTGCAATGTTGATGGCTTCGTCCAGGGCGCGGTTGGAGGCGTGACTATCGTCGACGGCCACAACAATGCGTGAATACATGATTTCTCCTTATAGGCGCGACCCTCAGTGCGAGAACAGCACTGGCACGGTCATCACCTTCAGCAGGGCTTGAGTCGCCCCTCCCATGACTAGTTCGCGCATGCGACTGTGCCCATAGGCGCCCATCACAATCAGATCGGCACCGAAATCAGTTGCTGCGTTCAAGATCGACGCACCGATATCAATATCGCGGGTTACCCGGTTTTCATGTTCGGCCTGCGGATACCCGTGGCACGCGCAATACGCCGCCAGGTCTTCAAAGGGCACCTCGTTCGCATCCGCAGCGTCCGATTGCTCGTCCATCGACAGCACGCGCAAGGCGCTGGCGCTGCGCAGCAGCGGCCCTGCATCGGCAATCGCTCTAGCTGCCTCGCGCGCACGGTTCCAGCAATACAGGACGCGCGTGCCAACGGTATCGAAGGTTCCGAACGTGGGCAGCACGATGACCGGACGGCCGGCCGTAAGCAGGGTTTGTTCCACAAATTCGTTGCCGGTGGCGGCCTTCAGATCGTAAGCGTTCTCCTGGCCGAGGATCAGCACGTCCGAGTAGCGAGCGTGCCGGGCTACGCACTCGGCTGGCGAGCCATCGCCTTGCCGCCACGCGGCCGCGACCCCTGCTTGTTGGGCTGCCTCGCTGAAGCCCGCTTGGATGGCAGCGCGATTTTTCGCGTCGATCTCCCGCGCGCGTTCCATTGTCTGGGCCCATAGCCCAGCTTCGTCAAAGAAGTATCCGGGAAAAGCGTAGGTGGCAAATATGCCTGTCAGGTGAGCATCGTGCGCCTTGGCGATCCGCAAACTGAAATCGATGCGACGCTGGCAGTCGTTCCCAGGATCTACATGAACGGCGATGCGGCGAAACATGGCTAGCTCCAGTTAGCAGGTGAGAAATCCCATCGTGCCCGGCTTGGCGCGGAAGATGTTGACCTTCGTCAAAGCCGAAACGGGGACGAGACCTGCTTGCACTGTCTTCCGTTGCGGCGTGGTGCATGAGCCCATATCGGCGCTTCCGGGCGGGGCCGCAAAAAAGGGCCGAAAGTTGACTGCCGTCAATGGCGCAGCGGGGCGGAACGTCAAGATGGAGCGGACCGCTGTTGGATAAGGCAGAGACACCATGCACGACCGCAACTGCCGCAAGCTGGGGGCAATCAGCATCGACCTTGCCAAGGATCCGATGTTTGCGCTGCTGCTCTCTGGCGGCCTGCTCTACTTTGTTTTGGGTGCCTGGCACGAAGCGATATTGCTGCTGATTTTCGTGCTCGTGATATTTACGCTGACAGCAGGGCAATCGCTACGCACCTCCCACGCGCTGCAAGCCCTGGATCAGCTTGCGGCGCCCCGGGCGGTGACGCTGCGCAATGGCGAGCGGCGCAGTCTGCCATCTTCCGATCTTCGCTGCGGCGACATCGTTATCCTGGCGGAGGGAAACCGAGTTCCGGCCGATGGCATGTTGTTGGACGGCCCTGGGCTCATGATTGATGAGTCGTCGCTTACCGGAGAATTTCAGCCTGTCTACAAACGCGCCCGATCTCAATTGATGCCCGATGGCTCATCGCAGGAAGAATCGGCCCTGTTTTGCGGCTGTCTTGTGCTCTCCGGGACGGGCACGATGCGGGTGGAATCGACGGGCGCGAGTACCAGGCTGGGACAGATCGGTATCTCTATGCGCAACATTGCGCCGGAACGCGCTCCCCTCGAAATTCAGGCCCGTCATTTTATTCTTCGGTTCATGTGGCTAGGCTTTGCGTTGTCGTTCCTGGCTTGGGCGCTGTTCGTTTATTTGCGAGGGGGATGGCTTGAAGGAATGCTGGTGGGAATTACGCTGGCAATGAGTCTGCTTCCCCAGGACTTTCCGGTGATCGTCACCATTTTTTCCGCATTGGAAGCAAGGCGCATCGCAATGCGGGGTGTGCTCGTCCGCAAGCTGAATGTGGTCGAGACGCTTGGAAAAATCACGGCCCTGTGTGCTGACAAGACGGGAACGCTTACCTCATCGACAATGCGTGTACGCCGGCTTTACATTGATTCGATGCGTGTGGATGTGCCCACGTCGAATCTGGCGCCACTGCAAAAAACTCCCGGCAGCGTGCGCAGCCTGTCCGAGTCACTGGTGCTTGCAAGCACAGCCGACTCCGGCGATGCCATGGAAGACGCCTTTCGGGATTTCGCTTCGCGGCTGTTCGCCGTGTCGCCGTCTGCGATTGCCGGCGGGCGCAGGCTGGTGAAAACCTATCCATTCTCTGCAGATTTGCTAGCCGTCACGCAGGCGTGGCGCGCGAAAGCAGACGGGCACGTCATGGTTGCGTGCAAAGGCGCGCCGGAGGCCGTTTTCCGGCTTTGCCGGCTGCAAGCCACACGGAAGGCCGAATTGGAGCGCGAAGTCCAGGCCATGGCCGAAGACGGCCTGCGAGTCCTGGGGGTGGCGGTGGGCAGTTCGTCCGACGGCGCTTTGCCAGATAGACCAGACGGCTTTGCGCTGACATTCCTGGGACTCGTGGGACTAGAGAACCCGCTGAAAGAAAATGCGATCGAATCTATCGCGGACTGCCACGCTGCGGGGATCCGTGTCTTGATGGTGACAGGCGATCACCCCTCGACAGCGAAAGCCATCGCGCGTCAAGCGGGCATCCAGGCCGATGTCGTCATGCTTGGAGACAGGCTTGATTCCGAAACAGATGAGCGATTACTCGCTTTGATCCAGCATGTTTCGATCTATGCACGCGTCCGGCCGGAACAAAAGCTTAGACTCGTGCAGCTTTTGAAGCAACACGGTGACATCGTAGCCATGACAGGAGACGGCGTGAATGATGCGCCCGCGCTGCGGGCGGCGAACGTGGGCATTGCCATGGGGGCTCGGGGCACGGACGTCGCGCGCGAAGCTGCCGATATCGTGCTGACGAATGATGATTTTTCAGACATCCTCGGAGCCATCGGACAGAGTCGCAGATTATTTGACAATCTGACGAAGGCCGTCATCTACATCGTCGCGGCGCACATCCCTATCGCCGGACTTGTGATTTTTCCGCTACTTTTTGGCTGGCCTGAAATACTCCGTCCCGCTCACGTCGCGTTCGTTGAAATTGTCATCGGTCCTCTTTGTTCTCTGGCCTTTGAATCATTGGCGGCAGAACCTGACCTGATGCGCCGCTCCCCTTTGCCCGTTGCCAAACCGCTCGTCTCGCTTACGACCTTCCTGCTTGGCGTCGGCCAAGGGGTGACGCTGCTGGCTTGCGCGCTGTTGCTTTTTCGCTGGGGCCAGAATCACGGAATGGCGGCCGATCGCGGCCGTGCTCTCGCCTTCTGTGGCCTCGTGTTGGGAAATCTGGCGCTTATGCTCGTCAACAGCACACCGCTTCGGCTTGGCGTGCCACCACCGTCCACGTGGCTGGCAATCAGCGCGACCTTGGCGATGCTGCTGTTGGCGCTTGAATGGCCCGTACTCCAGAAACTGTTCATGTTTGGGCAGTTGGGGCTCAATGAGTGGGGATTGGCGACGTCCGGCGCGTTGGTCGTTTGGCTTCTCTCCCGATCACTGCTGCGCTGGAATACACAAACGCGGTTATGGGACCTGTTTCCTCGCAGGTCGCAAGGGTAAGGGCCTCTCGTCGCGGGATGGCTCGCCAAGGACCGCCGACTCGTTGTCTTGTGCGGCGTGACATCGCCAGCCCAATTTGTCCTGGATGCGCAGCCGCAAAGCGTCGGCCGCGCCGGGTTCGCCGTGCACGATGAATGTTTCTTTGGGCGGCGTCTTGAATCCGCTCAGCCAACGCATGATCTCGTCAGCGTCAGCGTGTGCCGACAGCATCGCAAGATTGTCCACTTCGGCGCGCACTGGGAAATATTCCCCGTGGATCTTGATGGTCCGCGCGCCGTCCAGCATTGCAGCCCCCCGTGTGCCCATCGCCTGAAACCCTGCGAACAGGACAGTATGTCGCGGATCAGTGACATAGTGCTTCAGGTGATGGATGGCCCGGCCTCCGGTAGCCATTCCGCTGGCGGATACGATGACCTTCGGCATGGCATGCCTGTCCAGCGCCTTGGATTGCTCGACATCATCCACATAGACCGCCGCAGCAAACGCGGCGAGGGCATCAGATGTCGAGAGCCGTTGATCCGCCGCGTGTTTAAGGTACACATCCACGGCGTTGCTGGCCATCGGACTGTCCAGATATACCGGAAGGTTGTTGGGAATCCGCCCTGCTTCTTTAAGGCGCCACAGGTGGAACAGTAAAAGCTGCGCTCGCCCCACGGCGAAGGATGGAATCACAATCGTCCCGCCTCGCTTCACGGTGCGCAAGATAATCGCCGCAAGCGCTTCTTGCACGTCCTGCGAATCGTGTTGACGATTGCCATAGGTGGACTCGACCAAAAGATAGTCGGCTTCTGCGACCGAATCCGGAGGCGTCATGAGCGGGTCGCCGTAACGGCCCAGATCTCCCGAGTACACCAGGCTGCCGCCCGGATACGAAACCTGGATGATGGCCGCGCCCAAAATATGGCCCGCACGCTCAAAGTGAAAACTCAGATTGGCGGGCAGTGCCATCTCTTCTTTAAAGCGGACAGGACGTAAGGCATCGATTGCCCGTTTTGCATCGGTCACCGTATATAGCGGCAGTGCGGGCTGGTGTTTCGACAGGTGATGCCTATTCAAATAATCCGCATCCGCTTCTTGCAAATGGG